>JAJYJR010000224.1 GCA_021789355.1 Chloroflexota bacterium
GACGTCGAAGGTCATCGTGGCGATCAACAAGGACAAGGACGCGCCGATCTTCCAGGTGGCGGACTACGGCATCGTGGGCGACCTGTTCGAGATCGTGCCGCGGCTCACGGCGGAGGTCGCCAAGGCGCGGGCGGGCTGATTACGCCACCTGCCCTATTGACTCGGCGCACCATCCGGCCATGAGTGGGTGCTCTGGCCGCTGTCGGCGGCTCGCTGTAGAGTGAAGTTGAGCGCGAAGAGGCGACCTGAGTGAGGGTGGTCGCCTCGCCGTCGAGCTTCCCACACAGGCTGGCCTATCGGACCATGTCACGCGCGGTTGCCGTACCCGTTACGCCGTCGGTGCTCACTTGGGCTGTCAAGGAGTCGGGCTACACACACGACGAGTTGGCAGCCGCCGTCCGTGTGCCTCCCGACGAGATTCGCTCATGGGAGGCCGGCGAGCACCAGCCGAACCTCACCCAGCTACGCGCGCTCTCCGGCAAGCTGAAGCGACCCATGGCGGCATTCCTGCTCCCCCGTCCCCCACGGCAGGCCACCCCGGCGCTGGAATTCAGACGTGCCCCTGGTGAGGCTCGCAGCCAACTGAACGCTGACGAACGGCGCATGGTCCGCGCCGCCGCGCGCCTCCAGCGCGTTCTGTCATGGATCAACCGAGAGCTGCACCGCCCTCCCGTCCTCCTCGCTAGGGTCGGGACCAGGGGGTCCGCGGAGACCGCCGCCCGGGAGACCCTGGATGCACTGAGAGCCATGGCTGCGGAACGGCAGACCTGGAGGTCGTCGTCCGCGGCATTCCATTGGTGGCGCTTGAAGCTCGAGGAGTCCGGCGTCTTCGTGCTGATGCTGCCTCTCGGCGCGGATGGGTGCCGGGGCTTCTCTCTCTGGGACGACTATGCGCCCTTGATCGCCGTGAACACCGCTTGGAGCCCTGAGGCGCGGGCGTTCACTCTCTTCCACGAGTACGGGCACCTCATCACGCGAACCAACTCGGTATGCCTCGAGGGGGTAGGCCGCACGCAAGTACAGTCCGACGCCGTTGAGCGCTGGTGCGAGCAGTTCGCCGCGGCGGTGATTCTGCCCCTGGAACAAGTCCAGCACGCCTTGGCGACTCATGGGTGGGGACACGGTGTTGATGACGTCAACATGGTTCGGACGATAGCGAGGGAGTTCAAGGCGAGCCTTAGAGCAACGGCGCTACGGCTTATCGAACTGAACGTCGCGACGTGGGAGTTGTACGCTTCGCTGCCAGCGGCAGTGGATCGCAAGCGGCCAGGGGGCGGGGGTGCCGGCCGAGATCGGGTGCAAGTGAGGTCGGACCAGTACGGCGATCGTGCGATTGGGCTGTTCGCGGAGGCATTGCGCCAAGATGTCGTCGGTCGGGGTGACGTCCTGGACTACCTCGACGTGCCGCCCCACGCGCTGGCTGCCGTGAGCGCTGCTGGGTCTGCCTCGACCGAGCCCGAGTGAGTGGCTGACTCGGGTGACGTGTGGGTGATTGACACCTCGTCTCTCCTTGGGGTGCGCGAGACATTCAGCAAGTCCCGAGAATCGAGGGTCTTTGCTGGATTCAGTAGACTGGCTGCTGCAGGATCACTGATCTTCCCACCCGAAGTGGTTGGCGAGTTGGAGCGCGGCGCGGCAGCCGACCCGGATCCTCCTCTCCGATGGGCGCGCAGCGTTCGCGAGCGCGCCGAGAAGGCGGCCAGTCTGGAGACCGTGAAGGCAGTCCTCAGGGTAGCGCCGGATGTCCTGGACCCGGATATGCCGCACGAGCAGGCCGATCCGTACGTGATAGCTCTCGCGCTCGACCAGCGGGGTCTTGGGCTGTACGAAGTCACGGTGGTTACGGACGACAGGAAAGACAAACCGGGGAAGCTGTCCCTGGCCACCGCTGCGGGCATGCTCAGGCTCCCCACCGTGCCGCTCCACGCGTTCGTCCGGAGCAAGCGCCTCCTATCGTAGATCAGCCTCGGCAACGGCGGCGTCAGGGCTGCCCCCGAAAGCTCGCTGCGCCAGCGAGTCGAAGAGCTCGGCAGCTCGGTCTGTTGCCGCGCTTACGCGACCTCGAGTCTCGAACACCTTCCGCACCAGTGAGCTGAAATGCCGCTGGCGTTGCAGCGGTGGCAGCGGTAGGTCGAGGCGAAGAACCCTCTCCTGGGAGACGTTCAGCATCGATCCGCTCGTACCGGTCGCGTGTCGGGTTAGGGTATGGCGGAAACGAGGCTCTGCCAGCAGAAAGCGGAGGTACTCCACTGTAGCCAAAGCGGCGTCGGGCCTGATTAGCCAGAGTTTGTCCGGCAGAAAGACCCGCTCCTCATCCCGATCCACCAGGCAGGTGGCAGCCACCAACTCACGGGTGTTCGCCCGGCTGAAGAGCAGGTCGCCAGCCTTGGGGACCACAGGGTCATGGGGTGGCGCGGCGACCACCTTACGTTCGGCAGGCAGGTACCAGCCCGACGTCACGGCGCTGATCTTAAGGACTGCCCACTCCCCGTGGCCCTGCTTACGTTCCTCCCCTTTGACGCTGGAACCCGCCTCAATCGAAGCGATTACGGAGGACGCACTCGCTCGCATCCACCCCTTCTCGTTTCGAATCGGATCTCCGAAGATCTGGACAAATGCTGACCGCAGGAAGTCGTCCAGCAGCCGCAGGCTCTCCTGGCGCTTGCGCCGAATCGCGTCGGCCTTGTCGAGGATTGCGGTGATACGGCGCTGCTCCGGCAGCGGGGGAACGGTGATACTGGCGCGCTTGAGGAACCGAGAGTGCCTGCTGTAACCGGTGCCGGGGGGGAAGCGGATGTTGCGCAGCGCGTAGAAGCCAAAGCGGGTGTCGAGCCCCGGAAACGGCAGCAGGATCCGGACGCCTTGGGCGCCGATGGCAAAGGGATGCTCCACATACTTGACAGCCTTCGTGTGGTCACCGAAAACCAAGCACGGCAGTGGCGCCTTGCAGGCAAGTGTCACGTCGTCCACGTAGCCTGCAATCTGGTCTTGTCCCTGGTCGATGACCGGCAAGGCGCCGGTTTGCCGATAGTCCCGCTGGTCTACGCGCCTGTTGCCGGCAGTCAGATCGCGAAAGGCCTTCAGAAAAGGGAGGATAGACCAGTTAGAGGGAACGTTCACGAGAGCAGTGCCTCTAGGTCGTCTTCGGCTCGGGAGATCTCCGTGTCGATCGCGCGAAGCCTCGCGAGAATCACCTTGGGAGGCTCGTACTCGACCGCCTCGTACGGCGCCTCCTGGTAGCGATTGGTGGAAAGGTCGTAGCCGTTGTTGCGGATCTCCTCGACCGGCACGAAGAACGCCTGTGCCGTCCGGTCCGTGTCCTTCGCGGGAGTGCGGGAACGCCACTTAGAGATGACGTCCGGGATGTCGTTCTCGGCGACCTTCTCCCGCTTGTCGTCCAACGACCAGCCGTCCGCCTTCATGTCGTAGTACCAGACTCGCTCCGTGCGGCCGCCCTTCGCGAAGATCAGCACCGCCGTGCTCACCCCCGCATACGGCTTGAACACGCCCGGCGGGAGCTTCACGATGCCCATCAACTCACACTCGTCCACCAGCATCTTCCGCAACGCCTTGTGCGCGTTGCTGGAGCCGAACAGCACGCCGTCCGGTACGATCACGCCCGCCCGGCCGCCAACTCGCAGGAGGTTCATGATCCTGTTGACGAAGAGCAGCTCGGTCTTGGTGGTCTTGAGCCGCAGGTCCTCGTTGATGTCGCCCTTGTCTATGCTCCCCTTGAACGGCGGATTGGCCAGCACGACGTCGTAGCGCTCCCGCTCGGCGTAGCGCTTGGACAGCGTGTCCATGTAGCCCAGATTCGGCCGGTCAATGCCGTGCAGCAACAGGTTCATCAGGCCGATCCGGACCATCGTGGTGTCGAAGTCGAACCCGTGGAAGGTCTTCTCCCTGAGCGCCGACCACTGGCGCGGATCAGTCAACCGGTCACCCACCAGCCCGCGCTCGATCCCGTCCTCACCCGTGAACCGATGCTCCTGGCTCGTGTGCTGGCCGAGGATGTGCTGATAGGCGCCGAGCAGGAAGCCGCCTGTGCCGCACGCGGGGTCGCAGATCTCCTCGCCGAGCTTCGGGTCCACCAGCGTGACGATGAGCTGGATGATGTGCCGCGGCGTCCGGAACTGGCCGTTCTTGCCGGCGGTGGAGATCTCGGACAACAGGTACTCGTACAGATCGCCCTGCACATCCTGGAAGGTCTGTCCCGCCTCCTGCCGCTCGCGCTCCAGCTCCGCGTACAGGTCGTCAATGATCCCCACCGCCTCGACCAGAAGCGACGCCTTGGGAATGATGAACACCGCGTCCTGCATGTAGCGCGTGAAGACCTGGCCCCCGTCCTCCAGGGCCTTGATGAACGGGAAGACATTGTCGCGTACGTGCTCGAGCATCTCCTCGGCGGGGAGATGCCGGAACTTGGACCATCGCAGCTCCTCGCGAGGGCGCTTCGCCCCGGCCCGCGTGGTGTACTTCCCCACGAACAGCGACTTGTACTCCTGCTTCAGGAACTCGGCATCGCCGCGCCGTTTCTCGTCCAAAGCGTCCAGCCGCCGCATGAAGAGCAGATAGCTGATCTGCTCGATCGCGGTCAGCGGATTTGCGATGCCCCCGGACCAGAAGCGATCCCAGAGCTGGTCCACCTTCGAGCGCAGCGCGGGCGTCAACATCTCAGTCCCCTTCCTGGCGCGGCACCCACCGCGAGCCGCGTCCCGATCCCTCAACGGTCAGCTTGCCGGCATCCCGCAGGCGCTGCAACACGTGACGCACCATCTCCCTGCTCACACCGGGGCACTCCGCTTCGATCTCGGCGATGCCGAAGGCGTGCGTCCTCCGCGCGACGGCCTGCTCCACCAAATCGGTCTTGGCACCTCGGCCCCCGCGGATCGTGCCCACCCGATCTTCGAACTCGCGGTAGGCGCGGACCAGGACTCCCCAGAGATAGGACACCCACGGGAGCGCATCGTGCCTGCTCTCGTGCCAGCGGCGCGAGCTGGTTTCCAGAGCCTCGTAGTACGTCTCCCTCGACTCCTCCACCAGCCGCTCCAGACTGACGTACCGGCCCACGTCATAGCCGGCATGGTACAGCAGCTGGAGCGTCAGCAGTCGGGCCATCCGGCCATTGCCGTCCGCAAAGGGATGGATGCACAGGAAGTCGAGGATGGCGAGGGGAATCAGGAGGAGCGGCTCTCGCTGCGCGTCGAGGGCGCGTGCGTAGCCGGTGGCCAGCGCGTCCATCGCGCCCGGCGTTGCCACGGGCGCCACAGGCACGAAGCGCACGCGCCGGAAGCTGCCGTCGGCATTCCGCTCCACGATCTCGTTCGGCGCCATCTTCCACCGCCCGCCCACGCCCGCCTGGTATCGGTAGAGCAACCCGTGGAGCTGCAGGGCCACGTTGGCGGAGAAGTCCATCTCGAGCGCGGACTCGTGGATCAGGTTCAACGCGTCTCGGTAGCCGGCGATCTCCTCCTCCGAGCGATCGCGCGGCGCCGTCGGCTTGAGGACCAGCTCCTCGATGCGTTCCCGAGGGGCCGTCACCCCTTCGATACGGTTCGACGACTCGGCCGACTCGACGATCGCCGCTTCGCGCAGCGCCTCGAGAACCTCCGGTGCCTGACGGCGAAACAGGTCCTGCCGGCCTCGGAACTGCCCCAGCGCCCGCAGCGTGGCGCCGTGCTCGGCCGAGAAACGAAGGCCATCCAGGTATGCGGGGTCGAAAGAGGGCATGCCGCCTGACGTGAAACGTGGGAACGCGCCTAGGTAACGTGGTAACAACGTTACGCTATTACCACGTTTCAGTCAAGGCGTTACCACCTTTCAGGCTGCCAGGCCGCCCGTGAGGCCGAGGATCGCCTCGATGTCCGGGGGTGAGAAGACGCCGCGGATGCCCTGCGGGTGGAGCTGCGTGAACGGCGACTCGACCAGGTCCCGCCGTTCGACCTTGCCCCGCTGCAGCACGAAGGTGCGCAACGTCTGAAGGAAGCGGATCTGGAGGGCGGTGTAGGTCGTGTGTTCGGAGATGTACTCCTCGAAGCGGCGCGCCACCATGGTGGACCACCGCTCCAGCGGCTCCACGCCGAGCACGTGCCGCAGGAGGCTCACGAAGCTCGCGCTCCGGACGTCATAGACCCTGCGGAGCTTCTCCTCGTCAATCTCGGGGTCCTGGCGCCTCAGCAGCTCGGCCAGCGCCCGCAGGTCCACTTCGGTCACCGCCTCGCCGGCCTGGAGCCGTTGAAGCACCGGGTTTTCCGCGAGCAGGCGGCGTACAGTCTCCTCGACCCGCTGCCGGTAGGTCGTGATGGGCATGTCCCGGCCGTCGGGTCCGATCACCAGGCGCTCGTGCACCGCGGTGACGTCGGCGAGATTGAGCGAGAGCATCGGTTCCGGGCGCTGCTGGCGGAAACGCATCAGCGCCGCCAGGCGGGCGACGAGGTCGTCGAGCACCCGGTGATCCGCCGTCTCCCACCATGCCGGCCTCTGCACGGCGGCGATCAGGTCGCGCTCCTTGGCGACCAGATTCACGCCGAGGGGCAGCTCGGAGATCTGCTCGACGATGCTCTCGCGCAGCGCGTCCGTCGCATCGCGGTTGCCCTCGAGGAGTGCGGAGCCGTACTCGACCACGTCGGTCTCGAACCGGAGCGCCTTGACGTCATCGCCGGACCGCGCGCGCAGGATGGGCGCGATCGTGCGGCGCAAGTACGCGAGCGCATCGGCGTCGAGGCGCCCCCAGAACGGATCGGCGCGCACCGTCGCCAGCTCGGCCTGGCGCTCCAGCACGACGACGTTGTTTGCCGGCAGGGTCTCCAGGTCGGAGCGAAGGGCCGCCACGACGCCGGCGACGACTTCCGGCCCACCGTGCCCGAGCGCGGCCTCCAGCTTGCGCACCCGCGCGTGGAAGAGCCGCACCGGCATCGGGACCTGCTCGCCCGGCTCGCGGCCCCTGGGGTGCATGTCGAAGTACTCGAAGTTCGCCCAGCAGTCTATGATCAGGAACCGGTCCTTCTCGGGGCACCACGGCTTGATCTGGGACGGGTCGAGGACACGCGTCCCGCGGCCGATCATCTGCCAGAACTTGACGTACGAATAGACCGGCTTCGCGAACACCAGGTTCACCACCTCGCGCACGTCCACGCCGGTGTCCAGCATGTCCACCGAGATCGCGACGCGGGGCATGTCCTGGGTCTTGAACTGGTCGAGCAGACCGCCCTTGCCGTACACGCGGGAATCGTCGGAGACGATGACGCGAGCCAGCCGGCCGCGGTGTTCGGGGTACAGCGCGTCGAACAGCTCCTGAAGCCGGCGCGCGTGCCGCACGGAGCAGGCGAAGATGATGGACTTGCCGGGCAGCGTGCCCGACGGGTCCTTGATCGCTTCCTCCATGAACTCGCGGACGATCAGGCCGTTGGTCGGGCTGTTGGTGACCTTCTGCTCGAGTTCGGTGCCCTCGAAGTCAATCGTGTCGGGGTCGAGGCCCTCCAGGCTGAGCTGCTCGCGCTCGGGCTCCGCCAGCTTGCCGCCGCGAATGCCCTCGACCTGGAACTTCGAGCGCACCTTGAGGACCTCGAAGTCGCAGAGGTAGGGTGGCTCGTGGTGGACGGCCTCCTCGAACCCGTACGCGAAGGTGGGATCTTGCGTCGGGCATTCGAACAGCGCGAAGGTGTCGTGGTCCACATGGTCCCGCGGCGTGGCGGTCAGGCCGAGCGTGAGCCCGTGGAAGTAGCGCACGACCTGCTGATAGATGTTGTAAATGCCGCGGTGCGCTTCGTCGGCGATCACCAGGTCGAAGAAGAAGGGCGAGATCCAGGTCTCCGGGGTGGTGCCCGCCTGGATCAGGTTGAGCATCGTCGGGTAGGTCGTGACGTACACGCGCCTGTTGCGATCGAAGCGGCATTCATCCTGCTCCGGCCATCGCGGCGCCGACGGCAGGTGCTCCTTGAAGGCCTGGAGCGCCTGTTCCTGGAGGGCGATCCGGTCCACCAGGAAGAGGACGCGCTTGACCCACCGGGCCCGCATCAGGGCATCCACCAGCGCCACGGCGACGCGCGTCTTTCCCGTACCTGTCGCCATCACCATCAGGAACTTCCGGCGCCGGTGCTCGATCGCCTCCAGGAGCGTGCGCACGCCCTCGACTTGATAATCGCGGCCGGCGATCGCGGTGTTGATCAGCTCGACCGGCAGCGGGCGTCTGCCGCCGTCTCGCTCGATCATCCACTCGAGGTCCAGCGGGGTCGGGAAGCCGAACACCTTGGACGGAGGGTAGTTGGCCGAATCCCAGAAGAAGGTGTCGCGTCCGTTGGTGTAGAGGATGAACGGCAAGGGACCTCCCTGCCGCTTCTTCAACCGCTCCGCGTACTGCTTCGCCTGCTCCTGACCCACCTCCGCGTCGCGGCTCGTCTTCTTGGCCTCGACGACGGCGACCGCCCTGCCGCGAAGTTGAAGGCCGTAGTCGGCGAACTGATGACCCGCGAGCGCGCCTGGCGCCTCGCTCACCGGTCTCGGGACGCCAAGGTGGACGTCGAGTTCCTGAATGACCTGGGTGGGATCGTCGAGCTTCCAGCCGGCGAGTCGAAGCCGCCCGTCAATCAGCTGGCGCCGCGTGTCGGCTTCAGAATAGGGTAATTCGGTCATCGGCCCGGCATATCCGTAGACGCATCACGATGCGTGCGGAACGGGCGGCGCGCCAGAGCCGCCGGCCTAGTCGTGCACCAGGGCGCGGCGCGCGGCGGCGACCTCCGTGACGTACGTCTGCAGCTCCTCCGGCTTGGGGCGGTGGCTGACGCGGTAGATGGCCAGCTTGCCGCCCCTCGCTTCGACCGACCAGCCCGGCTGCTGGGCGAAGAAGCCGAGCGGCTCCGCGCCGAAGGCGGTGCGGATGGCGCGC
>JAJYJR010000225.1 GCA_021789355.1 Chloroflexota bacterium
CGCGACCGCCCGGCTCCGGCTCGGTGACGCGGCGGGCGCGATCGATCCGCTTCGCCGTGTGGTCGCCATGGTGCCCCTCGGGTGGTGCGAGCCGTATGCGCAGCTCGCGCAGGCCTACGCCGGTCAGGGTGACGGCCAGGGCGAGCGGTACGCGAACGCGATGAACGCATTCTGCGAGAGGCGTCCGGCGGAGGCGAAGACCACCCTCGAGGCGCTGACGACCGGTCCGCACGCCACCGATGCCCTGCTCGGGCTCGGGCTCATCGCCGAGGATGCCGGCGACGGCAAGGCGGCCGCGGCGTACTACGCGCGCGTCCTGGACGCGAATCCCACGGACTTCAACGCCGTCAGCGGCTTGAGCCGCGTGGCCGGGGCGCAACCGGGCGTCACGCCGTCGGCCGCCGCGAGCCCGGGTGCCTGAGATGACGAGCGAGTTCGAGCCCACGCCGACCGATGCGGGAGGGACCATGCTGTCTGCCGTGCCCCCCGGCACCTCCGTCGCAACGGCCGCCGCTCCGACAGCCGGCGAACCGGTCTCCGAGCCGTCCGACGCAGCCCCGAGCGCGGACGGCGCATCCGAGACGCAGGCCGAATCCACGCCGCATCCCGGTACCGGCGAAGCCGCGCCCCTGAGCCGTCGCCGGAAGACGCTGCTCATCCTGCTGACGAGCGTGTGCGCCGTGTTCGTGGTCTTCTCGGGCTGGTACCTGCTCAACCGCAAGCCGATCACGCAGCTGCCGCTGCCGGTCATCACCGTGGAGCAGGTCCCGCACTACGCGTTCAGCGTTTATGGCGTCACCGCGCCGACCGGGGTCGCGGTCAGCGCCGACGGGAGCCGGATCTACGTGACCCAGACCTCCCGGGATCCCGGGGTGCTGATCTTCGACGGAGCGGGTCGAAAGCTCGGCGTGGCGCGTCCACCCGCAGCGACCGGCGCCATCCACGTGCCCGTCTACGTGGCGGTTGAGCCTCGGAGCGGGGACGTGTACGTGAGCGATCGGCCGACGGGCTCCATCTACGTCTACTCCGCGGACGGGCGGTATCGGAGGACGTTCGACCCGGGTCCGAGCCTCAGTAGCTGGCAGCCACTCGGCCTGGGGTTCGACGCGCGCGGGGACCTGTTCGTCACCGACGTCAGCGGCCCCAACCGGATCCACGTCTTCGGTGCTGACGGCACCCTCGTTCGGTCCATCGGCGCGGCGGGAGCGCTCAACTTCCCGAACGGCGTGGCCGTCGACGCCGCCGGCAACGTCTACGTCACCGACAGCAACAACGGCAGGCTGGTCGTCTTCGACCCGACGGGGCGCCAGATCGCTGTCATACGTCGCGGCCCCGCCGAGGGCGACCTGGGCATGCCGCGTGGGGCGGCGGTCGACGACGCGGGGCGTGTGTACGTCGTCGACGCCACGGCCCACGCCGTGCAGCTCTACCGGGCCCTTGCGCCGGGAGATCGGAGTCCGAAGTACCTCGGCCGCTTCGGCGTCCAGGGCACGGACGACGGTGCGTTCGAGTTCCCCAACGGTGTCGCCGTGGACGGCCGCGCGCGTGTCTACGTGGCCGACTGGGACAACAACCGCGTCCAGGTCTGGACTTTCTGAGAGGGCGAACGTCAGCCATGAGCGGAACAGGAGGGAGGACCACGATCGACTACAGGCTCGCAGGGCGGGCGCGGATCACCACGTCAAGCAGCAACGAAAGGAGGTGAGGACAGTGAGACGATGGGCGCTCCTCTTCGCGGGCGGCGCCGTCTGGCTGCTCCTGGCCGCTGTTCCGGTTCTGGCCGATGGCGGCCCGCACATCGCGACCGTCAACAACGGCACGGGCGGGATCAACGCCGACAGCTGCGCCGGCTGTCACCGAGCGCACACGGCCCAGGCCGTGCCGCTCCTCGTCGAAGAAGAGCCTGCGCTCTGCCTCGCCTGTCACGGTGCGAGCAGCGCGGGGGCGACCACGAACGTGGTCAACGGCGTGCAGTACACCCTGGCCTCGGACGGCGGGCGAGGTGGCGTCATCCTCGGCGCACTTCGCGGCGGCGGGTTCGAGACGGCCGCGATCGGCTCGGACCAGGTCTCGCGCTACGCGTACCTGTCGAACAGCAGCGTTCGCGAGCTGTCGAAAGTGCCCGTGAAGAGCGACGGCAGCGGCGCGATCGCGGGCCAGGCCGTGACGTCCGTCCACATGGACATCACCGCGGCCCCGGCGCCCGCGGTGGCTTGGGGCAACGGTGCCGTCAGCACGTCCGCGAGTCCGGGCGGCACGATGACGCTGGAGTGCACGAGCTGCCACAACCCTCACGGCAACGGCCAGTACCGGATCCTCAACCCGATCCCGGGCGCAGGGGAGACCGGCGGGACGTTCACCCCGGCTGCCACGGCGGTGCCGGTCACGGACGCTGCGCTCCCGTCTGCCGGTGACGTCCGGAACTACACGGTCATCCAGACCGCCGGACCGAGCTACCTCCTGACGGCCAGCCAGGTCGCCACGGGCAGCTACGGGAACACGGCCGGCGACTACTTCCACCGGAAGGTGCCCTGGAACTCATCGTCGGGCGGAAACGATGCTCCGAACGGCGATCCGGCGAACTTCAATACCCAGATCACTGCGTGGTGCAGCCAGTGTCACACGCGCTATCTCTCGACCGCGTACGACTTTGACACCGGCGACTCGATCTACAAGTACCGCCACGGGACGTCGCGAGTCGCCTGCACGACCTGCCATGTCGCGCACGGCTCGAACGCACAGATGACGGGATTCAACTCGACCCACCAGGCGTATCCGGGCGGCACCAGCCCGACGGCCACGGCCGAGACGGACAGCCGCCTCCTCAAGATCGACAACCGTGGCACCTGCCAGGCATGCCACGACCCAACCGGTACGGTGACGGCCGGGACGTACGTCGGCCCGCTGCCGACGCCCGGCGCCCCCTGACCCAACCAGTGATCCCGCGGTGGTCGACGGTTTCGGCCGGATGGCCGCCGCGGGATCCTCGCGCGACGAAGGCGTACCTGACGTGGCGACCCTGAACGCGCCGGCCCGCGGTGGTGGCCGGCATGCGCGTCCCCTGCTCGTGGTGGCGACGCTCGTCGCCGCGCTCGCGGTCTCGTTCCTTCCGGCGGGCCCTGCCCGTGTCGTCGCCCTGACCGCCGCCGACCCGTCGGCCTCGCCCGTGTCCGATCCGGCGCCGACCCCGGTGCCCGACCCGACCGCCGCGCTGGACCCGACCCCGGTGCCCGACCCGACCCCCAGCCCGGCATCGGACCCCACTCCCTCCCCCGAGCCCACGCCGACGGCCGACCCGTCCACCTCGCCGGGCCCCTCGGCGTCTCCCGATCCCTCGCCGTCGCCGACCCCCCTGCCGCCGGGCACCGTAGGCCCGGAGGGCGGGACGATCGGCGGTGCGGGCGTGTGGGTCCAGGTGAGCCCGGGCGCGCTCGCCTCACCGACGGCACTCAGCCTGCGGGCCGCGGGCGGCATGCCGGACTTCGACGGCGCGCCGTCGCTCGCCGGGTATGCACTCGGCGCGGCAGACGCGGCCTCGGGCGATCCGCTCGTCGTGTTCGGGGCCGGGGTCGCGCTGCGAGTCCCCATCACGTCGATCGACCTCGGCGGCGCCGATCCGGCAGACCTGCGCATCGCCCGCTTCGACCGCGCCTGGTCGGTCCTCGCCACCACGAACGTCGACGGCGTCCTCGTCTCCGGGATCCCGGGGCCGGGCCTCTACGGGGTCGTGGAGGTCGTGTCCGCGGGCCCCGCCGACGGAGAAGTCACCCAGACCACCGACGCACCCGACCGGGGCCGTCACCGGGTGGATCCGGGTGGCCTGCTCGCCGTCGAGGTGGACAGCCGGGCCCTCCGGAAGCTGCGCGACGCGCGCCTCACCGAGCTGATCCCGCCCGGCTGGGCGGTGGTCGTAGCCGACGGCGGCTCGGTCGACGCGTCGATCGGCGAGATCTCGTGGTCCTCGCGAACTGTCCGGGCCGGCACCTCCACCGCGCACCGGATCGTCCTGCGCGCGCCGCTCGTCTCACCCGACGACGGTCGCCCCGCGTTCACGGCCCTCTTCCAGGCCCGCATCGGACATCGCGGAGGCCAGGCCATGACCCCGCCGATCACCGTCCTGGTCGCGCCACCCGTCGTCGTCGGGCACACAACGCTGGCGGAGGTCGACGCCGCCTCGCTCGCACCGGTCTACCTGCCCGAGGATGCGGCGATCCCGGCGCAGCAGCGCTACATGACGTTCCGGATCCGCTTCCAGGTCCGGAATGCGGACTCCACCCCGGTCGACTGGACGCCCCAGCTTGACGTACGGGCAACCGGGAACGGGACGTTCGCCGTGGTCCCATCGCTGCGGCGGGTGGATGGCGTGCCGTTCTACGTCACCAGGGAGTGGCAGCGCCTGTCCGGCGGCGACGGCACGGAGCTGGGCCCCGAATCCGAGGCGATCGGCGGCGACCAGCTGCGGTCGCACGACACCGACGACAGCAACCAGGCGCCGGCGGTCGGGATCCATTCGATGGGTGAGAACCCGCTGCCGACCTTCTCCCTCGCGCCGCTCTCGTACACCGAGATCGAGTTCAGCGTGCGGGCGACCGTCGATGCGGTGCACTCCGGGCTCTACGAGTTCCGCGTGACCGACGCGGGCCGCGACTTCACCGGAGCCCGGACCGCGTGGGTGCGCATGGGGCCAAAGCCGGCGGTGGAGCTCACGCCCGGCCAGCGGGCCGGGGTGCCCGTGGCGGGATCGCCGCCGGACGTTGCCCGCGTGGCCGCTCCGGCGACGTACGCCGGCAGCCTGCCCCGGATCCAGGGTGCGGCGCTGGCGGGTGGAGTCGCGTATGCGCTGGGTCCCGGCGCCATTTCCGGGCTGGACCGAGGCCTCAGGTATGCGCTCGACGCTGCGGCTGCCCCTCCTGCGCCGGCCGCCTCGCTCGTGTCGACGGCCGCGGGCGCCGCGGCGGGCATGTTCGTCAGCCCGCACACCGCCTACTCGCTGACCAGCGACACCTGCGGCGCGTGCCACCGCGCGCACGTCGCCCAGGGCTCGAACCTGCTGGCGGCCACTGCCCCCCAGGCGAACCTGTGCCTCTCCTGCCATGACGGCACGGGTGCGAGCACAAACGTCGCGGCACGGTACGCCGACGCATCCCTCCCCGCCAACGACCCCACCACGGCCTCGATCTACCGGCACGACGCCCTGGTGCCCACGAGCCACACCCGATCCGGCCAGAACGAGTTCCAGGACGCATCCGGCCAACCGATCCTCAACCGTCACTCGGAGTGCTCGGACTGCCACGAGCCTCACCGCGCGACGAGCACCGAGAGCGCGCAGACGAGCACGGGCTGGACGCTGTCCGGGCGCGAGGACGGGATCTCCGGGGTGGCCGTCACGAACGGGGCCGCGGGCTCTGCGCCGTCGTACACGTTCCTCGATGGCAAGTCCGCGCCGGCGACTCGCGAGTACCAGCTGTGCCTGAAGTGTCACTCTGGCTTCACGACGCTGCCGGCCCGGCAAGCCGGGGCCCCGTCGCAGTGGGCGATCGACAAGGGCGGCGAGCTCAACCCGGCGAACCTCTCCTACCACCCGGTGGAGGCGCCCGGGAGGAACGCGACGAGCGCGATGGCCGCCAGCCTGAGCGGGACGTCGCCCTTCAAGCTCTGGACGTTCACGACTGGCAGCACCGTGCGCTGCGTGAATTGCCACGGCGATCCGAGCACGCTCGCCGCGGGCACCCCGCCGTCGGCGGGCTCCGACCTGGCCCCCCACGTGAGCCCGTATCGCAGCCTGCTGCTGGCGAACTACCGCGACCGGGTGCTCGAGCAGGGCCACGCCGCGTACGACGCGACCGATTTCGCGCTCTGCTACCTCTGCCACGCCGAGGCACCGTACCGCGACGTCAGCGGCGACTGGCGGACGGACACGAACTTCAGCTTCCACGGCTACCACGTGAGCGGGCTGTCCGGCATGGGACCCGGGGGGACGTCGATCGACACCGCCGGCCACGGGGGCGGGAACGCGATCTGCGCCGAGTGCCACTTCCGGATCCACTCGACCGCGTCGCGCAACGACTTCCGCACGGGCACCCAGCAGACGGGCACGGACGGCGGGCTGGTGGTCTTCGCGCCGGACGTGACGTCCGACGGAGGGACGCTGAGCTGGGTTCGCACGGGGGAGGGGAGCGGATCTTGCACGCTGAGCTGCCACGGGCAGAGCCACCACGGCGAAGGCTACTGACCGCACCGAGCCGGGCGGCGGTGCCCGACGGGTCGGGCCACCGTCCGGTCGATACAGCCGAGCCTGTACCCCGGGTCGGCTCCATCGCGCCCCGAGCCCCTGGGCCTCTATCCGAAACGTGACGCCCGGCGGATGGTCCGCGGAATCGCTCAAATCGACAATCACCCAAGGCGACGACCGGCACCCAAGCGGCCGATCGCCGAGGGCAGGGAGGCCAGATGGACCGGATGGAACGCGTGGCGTGACGTGGGGATCGTCACCATGACCGCCGACACGAAGCCGACCCGCCACGACGCGGCCGCCCGCGCGGAACACGAGATGCTCGCCCGGCTCGGGCTGACCGCGAAGGCCACCCGGCAGGAGATCGAGATCGCGCGCGACGACGTCGTGCGGTACCTGGCGGGTGCGCCAGCCAGCCTGGGCGCGTGGGCACGGCGCCAGGAGGCCCTGGTCGATCAGGCCTACGCCCTGCTGTCCGATCCAGCGGCCGATCTCGAACGAGCGCTCCAGTTGGACTCGGTGGCAGGCGAGGAGGCGCCCGCCCCTGTAGTCGTCCCGTCTGCCGGCACCGGCACCGGCGTCTCGAACCCGATGGCCGCCGTTGCACGGCGCCGTCCCGGACCGGTCATGCGAACCCTCGCTGCCGCACTGGCACTGGCCGGAGTCCTCACCGTCGGCTTCATCGTCTACGCGGCAGGTGCACCCGCCGTCCCCGGCTTCAGCGGCACGCCGGCACCGGAGGCGTCCGCCGGCATCGATACGGCCCGCGTGGCCCAGCTGATGGGGCAGATCCAGCAGGACCCGAAGAACATCTCTGCGCTGGCCGAGCTCGGCGACATCTACTTCGCGACGCGCGACTACCAGGTTGCGGCGACCTGGATGTCCAAGGTGCTGGCGGTCGACCCGCAGAACGTCAACGCGCTCCTCGGACTGGGCGCCGCGCAGTTCAACCAGGGTGACCAGGCGGGAGCCGAGACTCAGTGGCGGGCCGTCATCGCGATCGAGCCCGCGAACCAGGAGGCCTACTACGATCTCGGTTTCCTCTACCTGGGCAAGGACCCGCCCGACATGGCGCAGGTCCGGGCGATGTGGGACAAGGTCATCGAGATCGATCCCACGACCGACGTGGCCAAGACGGTCCAGACTCACCTCGCGAGCCTGGCGACGGCCAGCCCGGCCGCGACTGGCGCTGGCTCGCCGTCGACGGTGCCGGCATCCGGCCCGGACGTGACGAGCTCGAGCGCGCCGGGCGCGTCGGGGTCGGACGCCCCGACATCCTTTGCGCTGCCCTCGAGCGGCCGCTGACGGCGATGGGCGGGATCGGGATCCTGGTCGCGTTCCTCGGCGGGATCGTCTCTTTCGCCTCGCCGTGCTGCCTGCCACTCGTCCCCGCGTACGTGGGGTACATGGTGGGCACCATGCCGGACGGGTCGGCGGCGCGCCGCAGGACCGCGTTCGCCCAGGCCCTCGCCTTCGTGATCGGGTTCTCGGCCGTCTTCATCGGGCTGTGGGCCTCGATCGGGCTCGTCGGGTACGTCCTGCGCGACTACGCGGGGTTCCTGCGGCAGGCAGGGGGCGCGGTGCTCGTCTTCATGGGGCTGCACGTGGCGGGGTTCATCGACGTGGCCACCCTGTACCGGGAGGTCCGCCTGCCGATCGGGCCGTTCGCGACGGGAGCGGCCGGCTTCGGTGCCGCCGGCGGGGCGGGGTTCCACGGCGCAGGTGCCGCCGCGGACCGGACCCCGAGCTACACCCGATCTGCCCTGCTCGGCATCGTCTTCGCGGCCGGGTGGACGCCGTGCATCGGCCCGATCCTGGGCGGGATCATCGGCCTCGCGTCGGTGAGCTCGAGCGTCGCCCAGGGCACCATCCTCCTGATCGCGTACGCGGCGGGCCTCGCCATCCCCTTCGTCCTCGTGGCGGTGGGCGCCACCGCCGTCAGTGCCCGTCTCGGCTGGCTTCGCGATCACCACCGGCTCGTCTCCGCGGTGACCGGCGCGATGCTCGCCTCGGTGGGGTTCCTGATGATCACCAACGCGTTCGTCCGCCTGTCCGGGCTGGTCGGCCCGCTCTCGTGAGGTTTCCCCAAGATGAGTGAGACGGTCCACGGCCGGCCGATCGCGGAGCCGGCGGACGACCTCGACGGCGCGCTCGCGATCTCACCGGCCGATCTGCTCGAGCGGATCTGGCGCGTGTTCATCTCGATGCGCACCGGTCTCGCGCTGATCCTGGGTGTGGCCGTGCTCGGGCTCATCGGGACGCTGGTCGTCCAGGCGCCGCCCGGTCTGTCAAGCGATCCGGCCGCCCACGACGCCTGGCTCGCCTCGGTCCGCGCGAAGTACGGGGGCTGGACAGGCATCCTCGACGCGCTCGGCTTCTTCTCCATGTTCGGCTCGATCTGGTTCCGGGGCCTCGTCGCGCTCCTGATGACGAGCGTGGTCGCCTGCTCCGCAAACCGGGCGCCGCATCTCTGGCGCCAGGCCACCCACCCGCGCCTCGAGATGAGCCCGGCGTTCTTCGATCATGCCGCGATGGGCGCGACGATCGCCGGCGAGGAGCCCATCCGGGTGACCGCGGACCG
>JAJYJR010000226.1 GCA_021789355.1 Chloroflexota bacterium
GGCCGCCGTCGACGGGCGACGGCCCGGTGACCCTCACACGCCCGGGGATCGCCTGATGTCGCGGACTCGCCACTCGCTGCGACGACTGCTGTCGCCCTACCTGCTGCTCGCGCCCGGCCTGCTCTGGCTGATCGTCTTCTTCGTGCTGCCCACAATCCAGATGTTCCTGTACGCCGTCTCGACCGGGAGCGTCGACACCGGGTACCGCGTGACCTGGACGTTCGACGCGTTCGCGAGCATCCCGAGGTACTTCTCGCGGCAGTTCGCCAACTCGCTCATCTACGGGACGCTCGCGACGGTCATCACGTTCCTGATCTCCTACCCCCTGGCCTACTTCATCGCCTTCCGGGGGGGGCGGTTCAAGAACCTGATCCTGTTCCTGGTGATCGCGCCGTTCTTCACCAGCTTCCTGATCCGCACCATCTCGTGGCAGATCATCCTGGGCAACAACGGCCCGGTGATCGGCTTCATCCACGCGATCGACATCTTCCGGCAGGTGCCCGAGAACTTCACCTTCATGGGCGAGCCGGTCGCCGTCGTGTCCGGACTCGTGTACAACTTCCTGCCGTTCATGACGCTGCCGCTCTACGTGGCCCTCGAGCGGATCGACCTCCGCCTCATCGAGGCTGCGCAGGACCTGTACGCGGGGCCGTGGCGCCCGCGGGGCTGGATCTACGGTGCGGTCGGCGGGGCCCTGCTCGGCGCGCTGATCGGCTTCGGGATCACCTGGGACATCGCCGTCTTTGCCGCGATCGGGGCGGTCTTCGGCGCGCTCGTGATCGGCGCCTTCGTCTCCGAGTCGTTCCTGCGCGTCACGTTCCCGCTGTCGCTGCCTGGTGTCTTCGCCGGCTCGCTGTTGACCTTCATCCCGGCGCTCGGCGACTACGTGAACGCCACGCTCCTGGGGAGCCCGAAGACGCAGATGATCGGCAACGTCATCCAGGCGCGCTTCCTCACGTCAAACGACTACACGACGGCCTCGGCGCTCTCGATCGTGCTGATGATCGGGATCATCGTCGCGGTCATGGTCTACGCGCGGATGCTCGGCACCGAGGACCTGAGCGGAGGGGCGATGATATGACCGCCATCGCGCAGCCGCTCGCCCCGGCCAGGCCGCGGCCGACTGCCCGGCGCAGGATCGGTGCCCTCGTCGACCACTGGGGGCTCCCCGCGTACACCGTCGCCGCCGTCGCCTACCTGCTGATGCCGATCGCCGTGATGATCCTGTTCAGCTTCAACGAGCAGGTCGGCAAGTTCAACTACGAATGGCACGCGTTTTCCCTCGCGGCATGGGCGAACCCCTTCGGGCGCCCCGGCCTGGCCTCGGCGATCGAGACGAGCCTCAAGATCGCGTTTCTCTCGACGTTGTTCGCCACCGCCCTTGGCACCCTCATCGCGGTGTCGCTCACCCGGTACCAGTTTCCCGGCCGATCCGCCACCAACCTGTTCATCTTCGTGCCGATGGCGACGCCCGAGATCGTGATGGGCGCGAGCCTGCTGACCCTGTTCGTCAACACCGCACAGGCGCCGTTCGACACCATCCTCCCCAAGGGGCTCCTCTTCCCCCTGGGGTTCAACACGATCCTGATCGCGCACATCATGTTCAACATCAGCTACGTCGTGGTGACCGTGAAGGCGCGCATGGCGGGGTTCGACCGGCGGCTGGAGGAGGCCGCCATGGACCTCGGCGCAAACGAATGGACGACGTTCTGGCGGGTCACGTTCCCGCTGATCTTCCCCGGCATCCTGGCGGCGGCGCTGCTGGCGTTCTCGCTCTCGATCGACGACTTCGTGATCACGAACTTCACGTCGGGCCTGACCAACACCTTCCCGATCTGGGTGTGGGGATCGATCCGCAATTCCCTGCCGGTCCAGATCAACGTCGTGGGGACCCTGATCTTCGGGACCGCCGTGCTGCTGGTCATGGGCTCCACACTCCTGCAGCGGCGCGGGCAGTAGGCCCCACCGTGGGCCAGCCCGCCCCGCACCGACGCCGGTACGACGCCCCGCCGCGGCGCAGCCGGGACGCGGGTGCGAGGCCCGCCGACCGGGCTGCCGGCGATCCGGCGCCACGCCCCGGTGGCCCGCCCGAAACCGGCCGCCTCCGGATCGCCGAGGCCGCGCGGCTCGTGGGTACCAGCGCGTCGCGCCTTCGCCAGTGGGAGCGGGAGGGGCTCCTGCACCCGTCGCGGGGACGCGGCGGCCAGCGGCTCTACGAGTCGGGCGACGTGGACCGGGCCCGAGAGGTGGCACGGCTCCGGGCCGAGCAGCTCAACGCCCCGGCGATTCGTCGACTGCTCGGGGTGGCGCCGGGAACCCCGGCCGCGGAGCGCCCGTGGGCGCCGCCCGCCGCCAACGCCGGCGCGCGCCTCCGCGAGCTGCGCCTGCAGCGCCGCATGACCCTGGGCGACACCGCCGCCCGTACCGGTCTCTCGTCGAGCTTCATCTCCTCCTTCGAGCGGGGGCTGTCCGGCGCGTCGATCGCGGCGCTGCACCGGCTCGCGACCGCGTGCGGGACCACCGTCTCGGGCCTCACGCGAGGGGCTCCGGCGAACGCCGGCCGGGTGGTGCGGGCAAACGAGCGCCGGGTGGTCGAGCTGGGCGACCCGGCCATCCGCATGGAGGACCTCTCGAACGACCCCACGGCGCTCGAGGCGCAGCTCTTCGTGCTCGCGGCCGGCGCCGGGAGCGACGGATGGTACGCCCATCCCGGCGAGGAGCTCATGCTGGTGCTCAACGGGCGCGTGGGCGTGTGGCTCGGGGAGCAGGAGTACTACGAGCTGGCCGAGGGCGACGCGCTCACGTTCCCCTCGACGCTGTCGCACCGGTTCCGCGCGCTCGCCACGACCGAGACGCGGCTGGTGTGGGTCAACACGCCGCCGACCTTCTGAGGAGGGAGCCGTGATCGAGTCCACCACCGCCACCACCACCCTGCCCGACCGGTCGGTCGTCCCCGCCGTCTGGTCGCGCTACACCGACCTCGTCATCGACCGGGGCGAAGGGTCCTGGCTGATCACGGTCGACGGCGAGCGGTATCTCGACTACAGCTCGGGGATCGGCGTCACGAACACCGGCCACGCTCACCCGAGGGTCGTTGCCGCGATCCAGGCGCAGGCGGCGAAGCTGCTGCACGGCCAGCAGAACATCGTGTACCACGAGCCCGGACTGCGCCTGCACGAGCGGCTGCGCCACGTGCTGCCCGGCGACGACTGGCAAGCATTCCTGTCCAACTCCGGGGCCGAGGCGACGGAGGCCGCCGTCAAGCTCGCCCGGGCCGCCACGGGCCGCCCCGCCATCGTCGCGTTCCGCGGCGGCTTCCACGGCCGCACGGCGCAGGCCATGGCCCTCACCACGTCGCGCGTGTCGATCCGCGGCGACTTCGAGCCCCTTCCCGGCTCCGTGTACCACGCGCCCTATCCATACTGCTACCGTGCCGCCGGGGGCCCCCACGACCCGGGCGCCTGCACCTGCGACTGGGAGGCGCAGCTCGAGCTGCTGTTCGCGCAGGTCGTGGCGCCGGCCAGGGTGGCCGCGTTCGTGGTCGAGCCGGTCCTCGGCGAGGGCGGATACGTGGTGCCGCCCCCCACGTTCCTGCCGCGACTGCGGGAGATCGCCTCCCGGCACGGCATCCTGCTCGTCGCCGACGAGGTGCAGACCGGCTTCGGGCGCACCGGCGAGCTGTTCGCCGTGGCCCACACCGGCGTCGTGCCGGACATCCTGATGGTGGCCAAGGGGATCGCGTCCGGGCTTCCGCTCGGCGGAATCGTGGCCCGCCGCGAGCTGCTGGCACGCTGGTCGCCCGGGGCGCACGGCGGCACGTACGGCGGCAACGCGGTCGCGTGCGCGGCTGCCAACGCGACCCTGGACGTGATCCAGGACCTGGGGCTCGTGCAGAACGCGCGGGAGCGCGGCGCGCAGCTCCTGGCGGGGCTCGGCGGCGTCCGCGGGCGGTTCCGCCGCCTCGGCGACCTGCGCGGGCTGGGGCTGATGGTCGGGCTCGAGTTCGTACGCCCCGACGACGGCGACGGCCGCGCCCCGGACCCGGATCTCGCGAAGCGGGTCATCGCAGCCGCGCTGGAGCGCCACCTGATCGTGCTCTCCGCCGGGACCTGGGGCCAGGTCGTGCGGCTGATCCCGCCGCTCGTCACCACGCCCCGCGAGATCGACCACGCGGTGGCGGTGCTCGCGGAGTCGATGGAGGTGGCCGGGGCGTGACCCGGGCGGACCGGCGCAGGGAGGGCGGCCGGTTCGAGGCGGAACGCCCTCCGGCGCGGTTCAGGCGGTGACGGCCTGCCCGAGCGCCTCCGGCAGGGGGCGGTGCCGCTCGGGGGCCGCGATGTACCGGTCGAGCAGGTCGCGGGTGCCGTTCACCCGCAGCTCGTGGAACAGCAACTCGAGCTTCTGGCCCTGCGTGGCCAGGATCTCGTCCCTGGTCTCGAGCTCCCACAGGCGCCGCTTGAGCGGACCGAGCGCCTTCTTTCGCGTCTTGTAGACGAACTGCTGCTCGGTCTCGTCCTCACGCCGCTCGTCGGCGGCGTTGGCGTGGACCCAGACCTCCACCTCGTCGAGGAGCGCCTGCGGCGTCGCGGGGTGGTCGTAGAGGGTGTTCTGGAACCCCGTGGCGAGGTGGATCTCGGCGGCATCGACCTCGGGGAACCGGTGGAACAGCTCGTCGGGGGGCGTCGACGCGCCGTGCTGGACGGCGCCCGCCAGCCCGTACGCCCGGCACACCGCGGAGAGCCGCCTGATCGTGTCGAAGTCGACCTTGACCTGGGCCACGCCGCCGCCCGGAAGCGGCACGCCGCCGTGGCTGGTACCGGTCTGGATGCTCACCTTGGAGAGGCCCACCGCCTCCGGCCCTGCCCGGCGGTCGAGTTCCCGTCGAAAGCCATCCAGGAACGCGCGCAGCTCGGGCTCCGTGGAGTTCTGCTTGCCGACCTCGCCGATCTCCCCGCCGATGCTGACGGTCAGGCCGGCCGGCTCGACCTCGCGGATCACCGCGGCCAGCTCCGCGGCCCGTTCGTAGTTGCTGCGCTGCTCCTCGTCGACGGTTGGTTTCGAGAGGTCCACCAGCGTCGAGCTGTCGATGTCGATGTTCCCGTAGCCCACGCCGATCGCCGTCCTGGTCGCCGTGCGGAGCGATTCCGTCACCGCCTCCGGGTCGACCGCGTACTTCCTGGCGTTGAACTGGTAGTGATCCCCCTGGACGAAGACGGTGCTGCTCCAGCCCGCGGCGATCGCGCCGGCGAGGGAGCTGGTGATGTACTCGGCGGGGCGCTGGTACGTGTACTCCTGCTCGCTCCGCGCGAGCTCGAGGATGAGCGGTCCGACGTCGTGACGCGAGGCGGTCTCGTAGACCATGCGCGCCATGTCGAACACCTGGGTCCGCAGGTTCATCGCGGGCACCGTGAAGCCGCCGATCTCGCCGCGCCCGCGGGCCATGTACAGGTCGTGGATGCTCGCCGAACGGATCCCCAGCGCCTGCGCGGCCTCCCAGACGATCCACTGGGCCGCCTCCACGGTCGCGGGGTCCTGGCTGAACGTGGCGCTCCAGGCGAGATCGCGGATGCCGCGGTCTCGAAGAGCCGCCTCGTCCTCGACGACGAGCCGCCCGCCATCGATCCGGATGATGCCGCGGAGCAGGGCCAGCAGATCCGTGGGAGAGCCTGCGACGGTGGGCTGGGTCATGGCGTTGCCTCCGGTCGGGGGACGCGGTGGGGTGAGCGATGTCGTACGCGGAATCCTACCGCGACGGACGGGCGACCTCGGGCGGAGGTGCGGCTCACGCGTCCCCTCCCGACCTGGGTCGGGACCGCCGCGACAGCAGCGCGTGCAGGGCTCCGGGCGATGTGCGCCCGGATGCCACAAGGCCGGCCACCAGGCGCGACCGGGCGACGTGCTCGTGCTCGAATTCGTCCCTCGACAGGCCGACGCGCATGGCGAGCTCCGCGGTGATCCCCCATTCGTAGTGCTCCAGCACGTCGCGCTGGCGGTCCCACGTGGCGAGGATCGCGGGTGGTCGACGCTGCAGGTGCCCAGCCACGTCGCGCTCCAGCGGGCGCACGTAATGACAGGCGACGACACGATGGGCGGCGGAGTCCGGCACGCCGGTGTCGGTGCCGGATCCTGCGGGTGCGCTGCCCACCGGCGCATCCAGTGCCGTCGGGTGGCCCCTGCCCTCCTCGGCGCCCGGGGCACCGCTCGCCCGGCCCAGTACGAGGACCACGCCCAGGCGCCGCAGTTCGTCGGCGCCCACGGACGCCGGCGGGGCTCCCAGGACGGCGAACACCTGCTCCAGCGACGCGGCGTGCACGGTCGCCGCCAGCCCGTACCCGCGCTGCAGGGCCCGGATGAGGACACGTGCCCGCGTTCCCGAGATCCCGGCGGCTGTCTCCGCGCCGAGATCGCCGGCCACCAGGAAGGTGGTCTCGGGCGGGGCGGGCCTGCGCGGGGGAAGCGCGAGGCCGCGACTCCGTCCGGCTCCCCCGGCGGCCGCGCCGGCGGCGGCTGTGTCGCTACCGGCGGGTTCGCTGCCCGCTCTCTCGCCGCCCTCGGGCTCCCAGCCGAGGGCCGCCGCGTCTGCCAGCCAGTCGAACGTCTCCCGGTCCCCCTGCAGTTCCACGCGCCCGGTCAGGGGCGGGAGGAGGTCCAGGAACGCGTCAAGGACGGCGCGGGCGAACGCGGGCCGGTCGACCCCGGCCACGATCAGCGGCAGGTTTGCCTCGACCGTGATCCAGAGGAGCGCGGCAAGCTCGGCATCCAGCACGTGCGCCGCGACCAGGGAGGGGACGGTGATCGAAGCCGGCGGCTCCAGCGCAGGGGACCACCGGCCTGGATCCTGCGGGAGACGATCCACGAGGCCTCCAGGACGACTGGCAGGAGATCAGGGCCGGGAGCGTACGCGCGCTCCGGCAAGGCGTCAAACGTGCCGGGAACGCTCGGCACCCGTCAGGCCGGCAGCCGTCCCTCCCGGACGATAAGGTCGAGCAGCGGCCGCTCCCGGCCGATCGTCGTCGCCGGCCCGTGTCCCGGCAGCGCCCTCAGCGGATCGTCCAGCAGCGCGAGCCGGCCGAGCGAGGCGACCATCGCTTCGGCCGAACCCCCTGGCAGGTCGGTTCGACCCCAGCCACCGGCGAAGAGCGTGTCGCCCGTGAAGAGGAGCCCTTCATCGGGGGCCATCAGGCAGACCGAGCCCTCCGTGTGGCCCGGCGTGTGCAGCACCTCGAGCCGCAGCGACCCGAGCCGGATCAGGCCGCCCTCGGCAAGCTCGATCGCCGGCACCGACGGCGGGATCGGGAACGGCGCGAAGAGCGGCTCCGGATGCTCGAGCCCGTGCCGGTCGAGCGGGTGGCACGCGATCGGGGCGCCGGTCGCCGCCTGCACCGCCGCGTTGTCGCCGACGTGGTCCCAGTGGCGGTGCGTGCTGACGATGAGCTTCAGCGTCCACCCCCGCTCCGCCAGCCGCTCGCCGATCCACGACGCCGACGGGATCGCGGTGTCGATCGCCAGCGCCTCCCGGGTGGACAGGTCGCCGAGCAGGTATACGTTGGTCCCGAGCGGACCGGTCGCGCGCTGGATCAGCTCCATGCGCCCGCGCCGGCGGTCAGACGCCCGCCGACCGAGGCGCGCCCAGCGAGCGGCCAGGCGTCGGTCCGGGCTCCGGCAGCGCGTCGCCGATCCCCCGCTCGGCACGCACCCGTCGCGCGGCCTCCACCACCACGCGCATCTTCTCCTTCGCCTCTTCTACCGTGCGGGTCTTGAGCCCACAGTCGGGGTCCACGAAGATCCGCTCCGGAGGCAGGACCTCCAGCGCGCGCCGGATCCCCTCGGCGGCCTCCTCGACCGACTCGATGCGGTGGCTGTGGACGTCGACCACGCCGAGCCCGATCGCCTTGGTGAAGGGGACATCCCGGAAGCGTTCGAGCAGGTGGTAGCCGGAGTTCGCCATCTCGAGG
The DNA here is from genome assembly GCA_021789355.1 of Chloroflexota bacterium. The sequence continues at coordinate 7,956 of JAJYJR010000226.1, forward strand.
TCCACCTGGTCGACCGGGATGTCGAGCATGGTGGGGTAGGCGTGCATGAAGTCGCCGTAGCAGATGTGCGTGATCGCGTGCGCGTCGAGCCCGTCCGTGACGATCGCCATCGCCTCGGCCACCAGGGGCAGCTCCTCCATGCGCGCTGACGCCGCGGGCTCGTCGACCTGGATGAAGCGCGCCCCGGCGGCCGCCAGGTCCATCGCCTCCTCGTGGATCGCCCGCGCCAGGTCCAGCACGAACTCGCGCCGCGAGCCGTAGTGCTCGTCGAAGCTCCAATCCGCGATGGTGTACGGGCCGGTGAGCATCCCCTTGACGGGCCGCGCCGTGAGCGACTGCGCGTACTCCCATGCCTCGACGGTGATGGGATGCGTGCGCCGCACCCTGCCCACCGCGATGGGCTTGTGGTAGTAGCGGTTGCCGTAGCTCCGCACGAGGCCGCCGATCTCGAAGCCGGCCAGCTCCTCGGCGAAGTACGTGGCCATGTCGCCGCGGTACATCTCGCCGTCGACCAGGATGTCGACCCCGAGTTCCTCCTGGAACCGGATCCAGTCCTCCGTCGCGCGGCGCTCGAGCGCGTGCAGCTCGTCGTCGGCCAGGCGCCCGGCCGCGTGCTCGGCGCGCGCCCTGACCAGCTCCGGCGGCTTGGGGAACGATCCGACCGACGTGGTCCACAGCCCGTTGCTCATGACCGGCCTCCCCGTGCGGCAGCCCCCGGTCGCTGAGACGGCGGCGCGTAGGACCCGAGCGCGGCGCTCCGCGCATCCACGGCCCGCGGGTCGATGACCTTCGCGAGCTCCACCGGATCTGTGATGGTGGCCTTCCTGGCGGCTTCCGCCAG
>JAJYJR010000227.1 GCA_021789355.1 Chloroflexota bacterium
GAGCGCCTCGCGGCCGTCGGCGGCGGTCACCACGCGGTACCCGTCGCGAACCAGGTTGTATTCGAGGGTCTCGCGGAGGATCGCCTCGTCGTCGACCACGAGCAGGGTGCGGGCCATGGGTCGATGGTAGCGCGACGTGTTCCCCGGCCGTTCTGCGACGGCGAACCACCCGCCGCTGAGCGGCCCGACGGCGACGAGCGCGGGGCGACCGCTGCCGTCACCCGCCCGCGACGAGCTCCGGGAGGCGCTCTCGCCACGCGTCCCCGGCGCGCGCCACCGCCAGGATGGTCCCTTCACGGACGCCGGCCCGCGAGACCGACGCCGACGCCAGGGCGTAGCGGTCGAGAAACGCCTCCACGAGCGCGGCACCGCCCGGCAGGATCCTGGCTCGCTGCGGACGCATGGCGCGTCGTTCGGCAAGTGCGTCGGCCGGCTCCCCTTCCAGCATCTCGAACGCGGCCGCAAGGCGGTGCCGGTCGACTGTGCGGAGCACCCGGTCCTGTGACACCAGGCGGAGCAGGTTCTCGGCCGTGCCGCCGACCAGGATCGCCCGGGCGGGCGCCAGGTCCACGGCGCCCTGGACCCTCCGGTGCGCCTCGGCCCGCAGCTCCGCGATCTCCCCGGCCGCGGGCGGGTCGTGGCGGACGAAGGCCTCCGTCAGCCGTGCCGCGCCGATCCGCAGGCCGTGGGCCAGGGGCGGGCCGTTCGTCCGCGCCAGCACGTACTCGGACGAGCCACCGCCGATGTCGATCACGAGCGTGTCCGCTGCCGGCGCGCGGCCCCGCAGCACGCCGTACAGCGAGAGCAGCGCCTCCTCCTCGTGCGAGAGCAGGTGAAGCGGCCGTGACGTGGCCGCGCGGACGGCCGCGGCGGCAGCGTGGCCGTTCGCGGCCCGGCGGAGCGGCTCGGTCCCCACGAACGTGACGTCGCGCACGCCGAGCGAGGCGGCCGACGCCGCGAACCGCTGCAGCGTCGCGACGAGCTCCGCGAGCCGGTCATCGGGAACGAGCCCGTGGGCATCCACCGCCGAGCCCAGCTCCAGCAGTGCGCTCTCGTCGGCCAGCACGCGCAGACGGCCCGACACTACCCGCACGGCCGTCATGTGCACGCTGGTGCTGCCCACCGCGACCGCCGCACCCCGCACCCCCCGGACACCCGCCATCGCGCCTCCTCTGCGCACATCGTCCCAGATCGGTCGCACCCGCGCGTGGCGGCGTCGGTCGACGTCGCGTCGGGTCGGTGGCCCGCGCCGCCGGGGTGGCAGGGCACCGAATTTACCGCCGCGTTACGTGGCCCACACGGTCGATTGACCCGCGGGCGTCACAGTCGCCGCGTACTGAAGAGGAGGAGAACACGTGATCATCCACAACCGCGCCCGGTGGGGCGCCCTTGCGCTCGTGGCCACGCTCGCCTTCGGGGCGTGCTCCGCGGCCGCGACCCAGGCTCCTGCCACAGGCGCCGCGGCCGGTGCCGCGGGCGCCGCGGCCAGCGCGGGCGCCGTCGACTACAGCAACGTCACGCCGTCGACGACGATCGGCAAGAACGACAAGGCCGAGGTCACCGGTGCCGGCTCCACCGCCATCTACCCGTGGCTGAGCGCCGTCGCCCAGATCTACCAGCAGAAGGTCGCGCCCGGCGTGTCGGTGAACTACCAGGCCATCGGCTCCGGTGGCGGCATCGCCCAGTTCCAGGCCAAGACCGTTGACTTCGGGGCCTCGGACATCTACCTGAGTGACGCGCAGGAGCAGCAGATCGGCGTCCCGGTCCTCAACGTCCCGATGATCCACTGGGCCGCGGCGATGACCTACAACCTGCCCGGCGTCACCGGAGAGGTTCGGTTCAGCCCCGACACCATCGCCGGCATCTACCTGGGCAAGATCACCAACTGGAACGACCCGGCCCTGGCGGCCGACAACCCCGGCGTGACGCTCCCCAACCTGGGGATCACCGTGGCACACCGCAGCGATGGGTCCGGCACGACCATGAACTTCACGAGCTTCCTGTCCGACACGAACGCCGCCTGGAAGAGCCAGGTGGGCGCCGGCCTGTCGGTGAACTGGCCCGTCGGCGCCGGCGGCAAGGGCAGCGCCGGGGTGACCGCGCTGGTCAAGCAGACGCCGGGGGCCATCGGGTACGTCGAGCTCTCGTACGCGCTGCAGAACAACCTGCCCGTGGGGTTGGTCAAGAACGCCGCTGGCAACTTCATCAAGCCCACCCTCGCCTCGACCACGGACGCGGTGGCCGCGGCGGTGCCGAACGCCCCGGCCGACCTCCGGTTCCTCATCGTGAACCCGCCCGCCTCGCACCCCAACGCCTATCCGATCGGCGCCAGCACGTGGGTGCTCCTCTACAAGGATTACCCGGCCAGCAAGGCCACCGAGGTCAAGGCGATGATCGACTTCCTCTGGTGGGCGATCCACGACGGCCAGAACTACGCGGCGCAGGTCGACTACTCCGCCATGGCTCCCGACCTGGTGGCCAAGGTCGAGACCGTGCTCAAGAGCGTGACCGTCGGAGGGCAGCCGGTCCTGCCGTGACGGCCGGTGCGGGATGGCGCCGTCGTGTCATGATCGGCGCCATCCACGCTGAAGCCCAGGAGGTGCGCGGTTGAGCGCCCTGCCCGCGGAGACCGGACGAGTCCGGACCGCCCTCTCGCTGCACCGCCCCAGGTACGGCGAGCCCATCTTCCGGGGCGTCGTGATCGTCGCGTCGCTGGTGGTCCTGGGGATCGTGGCCGGCCTGGTGGTGGTGATCGCCAACGAGTCGGTCCTGGGCGCGGCGCACAACGGCGTGGCGTTCCTGTGGGGCCGCACCTGGGACCCGGTCCACAGCGTCTTCGGCGCGCTGCCGTTCATCTACGGCACGCTGCTCACCGCGATCGCGGCGCTGGTGCTCGCCATGCTGGTGGGCGTCGGCGTCGCGCTCTTCCTGGTGGAGCTGGCGCCGGGCTGGCTCGCCGGCCCGCTCGGCTTCATGGTGGAGATGCTGGCCGCCATCCCGAGCGTGGTCTACGGCCTGTGGGGGATCTTCATCCTGGCTCCCTGGCTGCGCGATTTCGTCGAGGTGCCGCTCCACGATGTCCTCGGCTGGCTCCCGTTCTTCAGCGGCAACCCGATCGGGATCGGCAACCTGGCCGCGATCGTGATCCTGACCATCATGGTCCTGCCCACGGTGGCGGCCGTCTCCCGCGACGTCGTGGCGGCCGTCCCCTCCTCCCAGCGCGAGGCCGCGCTGGCGCTCGGGGCGACGCGCTGGGAGACGATCCGCGTGGGGGTACTGCCGTATGCGCGCAGCGGGATCCTCGGCGCGGGCATCCTCGGGCTGGCCCGCGGAGTGGGCGAGACGATGGCCGTCACGATGGTGATCGGCAACGCGCCCACCATCTCGCTCTCCCTCCTGTCGCAGGGCTACACGATGGCCAGCGTGATCGCGAACGAGTTCACCGAGGCCACCACCGACCTCTATCGCAGCTCGCTGATCGAGATCGGGTTGCTGCTCCTGGTCATCACCCTGCTGATCAACGCGGCCGCCCGCCTGCTGGTCTGGCGGGTCGCCTACAGCGCGAGCTCGCGGAGCCTGCTGGCATGAGCGGGAGCGCGGTACCGATGCGCATCCCCGGCCGGAACCTCCGGCGGCGCCGGGCGACCGACCGGATCATGCGCGGACTCCTGGGTGTGGCCGCCATCGTCGCCTCCGTCCCCCTCGTGCTGGTGCTCGTCTACGTCCTTCTCCAGGGGCTGCCGGCGCTGAACCTCACGCTGGTCACCCAGTCACCCGTGCCCGCCGGCTTTCCCGGTGGGGGCGTGGCACCCGCGGTCCTGGGCACCCTGATCATGGTGGGCCTGGGGACGCTGATCGGGACGCCGGTCGCCGTCCTGGCGGGCATCTACATGCGCGAGTACGCCGGCGCGCGCGGCGCGACCGTGATCCGGTTCCTGGTGGACGTCCTGGCCGGCGTGCCGACCATCGCGATCGGGCTCTTCGCCTATGGCCTGGTGGTGGTCCCGATGGGCTCGTTCAGCGGCCTCGCCGGCGCGATCGCGCTGGGCATCATCATCATCCCGATCGTGGCGCGCGTGACCGACGAGATGCTGGGGCTCGTCCCGGGATCGGTGCGCGAGGCGGCCTACGCGCTGGGCATCCCTCCCTGGAAGACGATCGTGCGGGTGGTCCTGCCGGCCGCGGCGACCGGCATCGTCACCGGGATCCTGCTCGGGGTGGCGCGCATCGCCGGAGAGACGGCTCCCCTGATCTTCACGGCCCTGGGCAACCAGCGCGTGACGGCGTCGCTCACCGAGCCGATGGACGCGCTGCCGCTCCGGATCTGGGTCTACGCCTCCGGCCCGTACGACACCTGGCACCAGCAGGCCTGGGCGGCCTCGCTCGTGCTGGTGCTCCTCGTCCTCACCTTCTCGATCCTGACGCGGTTCGTGCTGCGGCGCCGTTCCGCACGTCTCGCGTAGGCTCGACCGCACGTGGATCGTAGACTGATGAGCGTGATGACCGGAGAAACGACCACGCCCGCGACAGCCATCGAGCTGGCCGGCGCCTCCGACGCCGGCGCCTCCGACGTGGCCCACGCAGTCGGCCAGGCCGGCACCTCCGCCCCGGCCGACTCGGTGCCGGCGCGCGGCATCGCCGTCGCGGAGCGCGAGGCTCTGGCGGTCGAGCATGCCGCCGTCGGCGTCGAGATCGACCACCTGCACGCCTACTTCGGTCAGCACCTGGTGTTGCGGGACATCACGCTCGCCGTGCCGCCGAACTCGGTCACCGCGATCATCGGGCCGTCAGGCTGCGGCAAGTCAACCTTGATCCGTTGCCTCAACCGGATGCACGAGGTGAACCCGGGCGCCAGGGTCCAGGGACAGATCCGCCTCGACGGCAGTGCCATCTACGCCCCGGGCGTCGACCCGGTCGTGGTCCGCCAGCGCATCGGGATGGTCTTCCAGCGCCCCAATCCGTTTCCCACCATGTCGATCTTCGACAACGTGGTGGCGGGGCTCAAGCTCGCGGGGATCAGGGATCGCGCACTGCTCGGGGAGGTCGCGGAACGGAGCCTGCGGCGGGCCGCGCTGTGGGACGAGGTGAAGGACAAGCTCCACGCAGCCGGTGGCGCCCTCTCGGGCGGGCAGCAGCAGCGGTTGTGCATCGCTCGGGCGATCGCGGTTGAGCCCGAGGTGGTCCTGATGGACGAGCCCGCCTCGGCGCTCGACCCCATGTCGACGCTCAAGATCGAGGAACTCATCGACTCCCTGCGGACGAACTACACGATCGTGATCGTGACCCACAACATGCAGCAGGCGGCGCGCGTGAGCGACCGCACCGCGTTCCTGACGGTGAGCGACGACGGTGCCGGATACCTGGTCGAGGACGGCCCGACCCCGCAGATCTTCACCAACCCGCGGCGTCGGCTGACCGAGGACTACATCTCGGGCCGGTTCGGGTGAGGGAGGCACAGCCGTGACGGAACAGGGGCCCGCACGATCGCTCGTGCACGGCCACCGCGAGACGTACGATCGCGAGCTCGAGACGATCCAGGCCGAGATCGTCCGGATCGGGACCTACGTCGAGGAAGCCGTCCGCACCGCGACCGAGGCGATGCAGGCGCACGACGCGGACCTGGCGGCCCGCGTCATCACCGACGACCGGCGCATCAACGAGCTGCAGGAGAAGGTCTCCGAACTGATCACCACCACGATCGCGACGCAGCAGCCGGTGGCGCGCGACCTCCGGTACCTGCTCGCGCTGGACCGCGTGGCGCACGAGCTGGAGCGGATGGGCGATCACGCGGGGAGCGTGGCCAAGCAGGTCCGCAAGCTGGCCCAGCAGCCGCCCTTGCGCCGCTACGTGTTCCTGCCCCGGATGGGCGAGCTGGTCGCCGGCATGGTCCACGACATCATCGTGGCGCTGGTCGAGGTCGACGAGGTCCGGGCGCGTGCGGTGGCGAGCCGCGATGACGAGGTGGACCGGCTCTACCACGCGAGCTTCGACGTGGTGCTCGACCTGATGCGGGCGGACCCGGACAACGTGGACCGGGGGACCCGGATCCTGTTCGCGGCGCACTACCTGGAGCGGATCGGCGACCGGGTGACCAACATCGCGGAGGACGTGCTGTTCCTCGCGGGCGGCGTGGTCGAGGACCTGAACTAGCGGCCGCGCGCCGGGGCCGGCGCGGCGACCACGTGGTGCCGCTGCGTGCCGGGGCCGGCGCGGCGACCGCAGGCTACTGGGGCTGCCGGGACTCCGGCCCTTCGGCTCCGCGAGGCGCCTCGGCGACGGGCGCGACCGGCGGCGCCTGGACTGGCGCGGCAGGCGGTGCTGGCGGAGCGGCCACCGGGGACTGAGCCGGCGGCTGCAGCGAAATCGCGTCACGCGTCTCGGTGGTCGCCTTGCGGAACTCCCGGATCGACTCCCCGAGGCTCTTGCCGACCTCGGGGAGCTTCCCCGGGCCGAGCACGATCAACACGATGATCAGGAGAAGGACCAGGTGCCACGGCTGGATGGCTCCCATCGGAATTCCCTTCGCGCTACGGAGGCCGAGCCGTGTGCAGCCTAGCACCGGCCGCGCCGTCGGACGAGCGCGCGACGCGCTCCCGGTCCGCCGGGGACACCGGCAGTCCGCAGACTACACTTGGCGAGATGGCACTCGGCGACTGGTGGCGGCACGGGGTGATCTACCAGATCTACCCGCGCAGCTTCCAGGACTCGAACGGTGACGGCATCGGCGACCTGCCCGGCATCACGAGTCGCCTCGATCACCTCAACGACGGCACGCCCGACTCGCTGGGCGTGGACGCGATCTGGCTCTCGCCCTTCTACCCGTCGCCCATGGCCGACTTCGGCTACGACGTCTCGGACTACTGCGACGTCGCCCCCGAGTACGGCACGCTCGCCGACTTCGACGAGCTCCTCGCGCAGGCCCACCGGCGCGGCATCCGGGTGCTCATCGACTTCGTCCCCAACCACACCTCCGACCGGCACCCGTGGTTCCTGGCCTCGCGTACCAGCCGCGACGATCACCATCGCGACTGGTACGTCTGGCGCGACCCGAAGCCGGACGGCTCGCCGCCCAACAACTGGCGCAGCGTCTTCCGGGCGGTGGGCGGGGCCTGGACGTTCGACCGGCCGACCGGCCAGTACTACCTGCACTCCTTCCTGCCCCAGCAGCCCGACCTGGACTGGTGGAATCCCGAGGTCCGGGCGGCGATGCACGACGTGCTGCGCTTCTGGCTCGACCGGGGCGTGGACGGATTCCGCATCGATGTCGCCCACAAGATGGCCCGGGACCCCGAGCTGCGGGACAACCCGCCGGGCCTCGAGTCCGGGGGCGCGGCCGGCATCCAGCGCCGGGACGAAGACTGGCCGGAGGTCCACGTCATCCTGCGGGAGTTCCGGCGCCTGCTCGACGCCTACGAGGACCGGATGGCGGTCGGCGAGGTGGGCATCTACGACCCGGCGCGCCTGGTGCGCTACTTCGGCGATGCGCAGGACGAGCTCCAGCTCGCGTTCAACTTCGCGTTCCTGGTGCAGCCCTGGAGCGCGGAGGCGTTCCGCGCGTCGGTCGAGCGGTACCAGGAGGTCCTGCCCGCCGGGGCCTGGCCAACCTACACGCTCTCGAACCACGACAACCCCCGGGCCCGTTCGCGCTACGCGGACGGCGCGGCAGACAGCGACGACGCCGGCGCCGTCCGCCGCGCGCGGGTCGCCGCGATGCTGCTGCTGACGCTGCGCGGCACACCGTTCATCTACTACGGCGAGGAGATCGGGCAGGCAGACGGCGAGGTGCCGGCAGAGCGCGTGGTGGACCGGGACGGGCGGGACCCCGAGCGCACGCCGATGCAGTGGGACGACGGCCCGGGCGCCGGCTTCACCCCGGGCGACCCATGGCTGCCGATCGGGTCGGAGGCGCGGGCCGTCAACGTCGCGGCACAGCGCGACGTTCCCCGCTCCATGCTGTCGCTGTACCGCCGGCTGATCTGGTTCCGGCGGCGGTCGGCCGCGCTGCGGGAGGGATCCTACCGGTCGATCGGGCACCAGCCCGGCGTGTTCGCCTTCCTCCGGGAGACCGGCGATGAGCGACTGCTGGTCGCACTCAACTTCCGCCACGCCAGGGTCGCGCTGCGTGGCGGGTACCACGAGCTGCCGGGGTCGGGCACGCTCGAGCTCTCGACCGACCCCGACCGTGAGCCCGGTGCCGTCTCACTCCCATCCTTCGAGCTCGGGCCCGACGAAGGCGTGATCATCCGCCTGTGATGGACTCGCGCCGCGGTGCTCTGGCGACAACGGCGTCCACCAGGCGGTCGAGGAGGTGATGGCATGACGGTGCACGCGCATGCCGGACGGACGGCCGAGCCGGGAATGCTGGTGGACGTGGATCGGCTCGTGCGGGCCTACTACGAGGAGCGTCCCGATCCCCGCGTGCCCACGGAGCGCGTCGCGTTCGGCACCTCGGGTCACCGCGGGTCGTCGCTGTCCCGGTCGTTCAACGAGGCGCACATCCTGGCGACCACCGAGGCCATCTGCCGCTACCGCGCGGCACGCGGCATCGACGGCCCGTTGTTCGTCGGGTGCGACACCCACGCGCTCTCCGGGCCGGCCTTCCAGAGCGCGCTCGACGTGCTGGTCGCCCACGGCGTCGAGGTGATGATCGACAGCGCCGGCGGCTGGACGCCCACCCCCACGGTCTCGCACGCGATCCTCGCCCACAACCGCGCCCGCACGGCCCACCTCGCGGATGGCATCGTCATCACGCCGTCCCACAACCCGCCCGAGGATGGGGGCTTCAAG
>JAJYJR010000228.1 GCA_021789355.1 Chloroflexota bacterium
ATGCGCTGCTGGCCGCCCTGTGGAGCGGCGGCGCCGTCCCCCGGCCGGCCCCGGCACCGCCAGAGCCACCGTCGCCGACCCGGCCACCGGTCCCCCGTGCCCTGGCCGGCCTGGGGGTGCTCGGGCTGGCGGTGCTCCTGGTGGGGGCCGGGGCGTTCGTGGCGGGACGAGGGCCGGGAGCGAGCGGCACGACAGGCTCACCGAGGGTCGGCGGGGCGTCGACTCCGTCGTCCGCGCCAGCGGCGTCACCCGCGGTGGTGGTTGCGCCGTCGCGACAAGTGCCAGCGACGGTGACGTCGGCCCCCATGCTCGCATGGCAGCCCGTGGCACCGTTGCCGCTGGCACGGTGGGGCGCCGCGAGCGTCACGCTGCAGGACGGGCGGGTTCTGGTCCTGGGCGGCACGACCACGACAACCAGCGCCGGCGCCGTGGCCAGGGTCGAGATCTTCGACCCGGCCAACGGCGCGTGGCAGACCGCCGCCCCGCTCGGGGTGCCGCGCGCATATCCGGTGGCCATCCTGCTAACCGACGGTCGCGTCCTCGTGACCGGAGGATCGGATCACCAGGTCCCGCTTGCCTCGGCAGAGATCTACGATCCTGCCACGAACAGCTGGTCGATCACCGGTTCGATGTCGGTGGGTCGCACGGACTTCGCCGGAGTGCGGCTGCCCGACGGCCGGGTCCTCGTTGCGGGCGGCGGTACTACCACCAGTTCGGGTCCCGCGACCAACACCGCCGAGATCTACGATCCATCGAGCGGCGCCTGGCAGCGTGTGGCTTCGATGCACACCCGGCGGGCGTATCTCACGCTCACCGCGCTGGGCGACGGCCGGGTGCTCGCTGCGGGCGGCCTGAGCGGCTACCCGTCCCAGGGGGCAGCGTCCGCGACCGCCGAGATCTACGACCCCGCCAGCAATTCGTGGACCGTGACCGCGCCACTCGTCGGGGCCGTCTACTCGCAGACCGCGAACCTCCTGCCTGATGGGAGCGTGCTCCTCGCCGGGGGCTGGAACTCGCCGGCCCAGTCCGCCGGCGCGCTGCCCATGGTGCAGCTGTTCGATCCGCGGTCGGGGATCTGGACGTCAGGACCTCCCATGCTCGAGGGCCGGGCCTACGCGCGCACCGTGACCCTGCTCGACGGGCGCGTCGTGGTCGCCGGCGGCTTCTCGGCATCCGGGACGCCGCTGGCGTCCGTGGAGCTCTACGACCCGCGGAACCGCGCGTGGTCGGCGCTCTCTGCGCTGGCGGCGCCCGAATGGGGCGGGGCGCTGGCGCTGCTCTCGAACGGCGAGGTACTCGTGGCGGGTGGCAGCGCCGCCGCGGACGGCAGCTCGCCCACGCGCAACGCCGAGCTGCTCGACCTGGTTGCCCGCTCGCCGTGATGCGCCCGGCGGTTGTGCTCTACCGCGCCCCCAACCTGCTCGCGAAGGGTCAGGTCATGGCCATGCCTGATGAGAACGATCGGGCCGGTTGGGGTGATGGCGACACCTGCGGATCTGGAGGAGCACGCCGTGCAGCTCGGTAGATCACCTGCAGCGGCGGACGCCTGCCCCCCACGATCCGATCATAGTGTGGGGCCTGCCGGCAGCGAAATCGGGGTCCGCATTGGCCAGTGGGAGTGACGACGCGACCCGGTCGCGCGGCGCCAGTCAGTCGTGACTATCGGCCCGTTGCCTCCAACGCCCTCGCGCTGACCGGTTCGGCGCTGGCATTTGCGCCGGCTCGATGCGACCGCTGGCCCGCTCGGACCGGACGGCGTGGTCAGTCGCTGCGGCCGGGCACCAGCGGTCGCCGTCGACCAGCCGGCACGTCACGCCGGCATGTGCCTCTCTTCGAGCACACCGGCAACGACGACGCCTTCCCACTCCAGGGAGCGCCGCCCCGAGATGCCGACCCTCAGCTCGGACGATCTCGCCCTCACGAGCCGCGGGTCTCGCGGCCGGCAGCAACTGGCGGTCGGGAAGCGACGCGGGGCGGAGGGGGCGAGCGTAGACACGGGAGCGCATCGTTACCCCGTCCGCCCGCGTTTGCGCAGTTCCGCCTTCAACACGTCGGCCACGGCGAAGTAGGCGGGCTTGGGCGTGCAGTCGCCGTTCAGCATGAGGGCGTCGGTGTGCGGCTCACCGGTGAGGTTGTACCAGGAGGTGCTGTCGGTCAGGCCGAAGATCGTGAAGTTCTTCACTCCAGCATCGAGGGCCGCCTGCAGATAGTCGCGGTAGTAGCCAGCCTGCCACCCTTTCTCCTCGTCCTTCGTCCCCACAAACCCGGTCATGTCGACATCGAACTCGGTCACGTACACCTGTAGCCCGAGCGCCTGGTAGCGCGCCAGCGTGTCGGCGAAGAGCGTGGGCGAGAAGGCCGTGTTGATCCCGTCGTCAGCGTAGCGAAGGTGGGTCTCGACGCCCACGCCGTCGATGGGTGCCCCGTCGGACTGCAGTTGCTGGACGAGCTGGAGGAAGCCTGCGGTGACCTCATGGTTGCGCCCATCGTTGTAGTTGTCGGTCACCAGCAACGTGGCGTGGGAGTCCGCGCTTCTTACCCAAACGAGGCAGTCACGGATGAGGTTGTAGTACCCAGAGCCGAATGTGTCCGCCCAGAAGTGCTCGATGGTGGTGGCGCCGTACATCGGCCCCGAGACGGGCTCGTTGAACACCTGCCACGCGTCGATCTTGCCCTTGTAGTGGCCCATGGCGGTGCGTATGTAGTCCGCGACCAGGCCCCTCAGCTGGGCAGTAGTCAGGTGTTCTCCAGTGAGCCATCGCGGGAGTTGGCTCGCCCAGATCAGATAGCTCTGCGTGCTCATGCAATGTGACTTGGCCAGCGCCACGAGCTCATGTGTGGCGCCGAAGGTGAACTCGTCACGGGTCGCCTCGAAGTCGGTCCAGACGACGGAGATCTCGAGGTGGTTGGAGTAGTCAAGGACGGCCCGCTGATAGGCGTAGCCGTTGTCGGCCAGATGGGTGGAGTCCGGCGTCACCCCGATCCGGATCCCGAGCCCGTCCGCCAGTTCGCGCAGGAAGTAGTCCAAGCCCGCCGCCTCGTCGGGACCGACCCACTGCCAGGTGTCTCCGAGCTGGGCGGCTCGTCCCACCGGCGTCCCGCCCGCATCGAGTGCCAGAACCCGGCCATCGGACGCCTGGGTGATACGGGAGTGGCCGGGCACAACGGACGACGGCGGGGCGGGGACGATCGGCTCCGTCGTGAGCAGCGGGCTGCTAGCGGCGGGGGGCTGGATGGGAACCGGGTCAACGAAGAGGACTCCGGCGGCGGCCAGGAGGCGGGTGGCCAGGGCGGAGGCGACCGGCCGCAGGGGGACCTTGGAACCAGAGGGCAAGAGGATCACGGTCCCGGTGCTGTCGAGCTTGGCGTGGAGGACCGCGAGGAGGCTCGTGAGGTCGACGCTGCGCAGGGCGACGAGCTCGAGAGGGGGATGACCGGCCACCTGGCGAACAGGGTCTTCCAGCGCGGCCAGGATCCGATGGCCGGAGAGGGTGCCGACGAGGACGAGGGCGGCCTTGGGGCGCACCACCACGGCCGGCGGGATGGCCGAGCCGAAGGTCTCCGTACTCTGACCAGCGGACAGGCGGGGGAGCGTGCCGGAGAGATCGAGCGTCCCGTTGCGCTCGGCCCAGGCGGCAAGGGCGACGAGGACCCCCAGGGCCGCCACGGGGTTGGTGAGCGGATCAGGAGTCGCCGCATCACCCACCGCGAAGGCCGCCGCGGCGGCACGCAGGTCGGCCGCCTTGGCCGTCCCCCCACCCGGCAGCTTGACCGTGCCGGACTTCGGCAGTCCCGCTATGGCCGCCGTGAGCTGACTGGCGGTCAGGGCCGGCAGCGTGGCCCCCCCGGCCTCAGCGGGCAGGGCTCCCAGCACCACCAGAGCACCCAGACTCGCCCCCGCCCGCAGCAGCTGGCGGCGGGAAAGGAGGCGGGGTGTCGCGCACGGGGACACAGGATCCGCCGAGTCGCTCACGATACCCCTGCCTTCTGCTTCAGGACATCGAGAAGGGCGAAGTAGGCCGGCTTGGGCGCGTAGTTGTCATCGAAGAGGAGCGGCGCCTGCGCCGGGCCGAACTGCGCCACCGCAGCCGGCTGCAGCAGCCAGGACTGCGAGTCGACGAAGCCCCACGTCGTGAAGCTCCTGCCGACGCCCGACTCGAGCAGGGCGGAGAGGGCATCACCGTAGATCTGGGCCTGCGCGGCGTACTTGTCGGCCAGCGTTCCGGGCACCTGGTAGACATTCACGTCCATCTCGGTGATCTCGACGCCCACCCCGAGCGCTCCCAGGCGCCCGAAGTCGTCGAGGAGGCGCGCCTTCGTGGGGGCCTGCGTGGCGTCGAAGACGTGCATCTCGAAGCCAACGTTGTCGACGGGAATGCCGCGGTTCCGCAGGTCGGCGATGTGGTTGACGATGGCGCTCGTCTGCGGCTCAGCCCATTCCTGGCTGCTGAACTCGTAGAGCAGCTTGGCCGCGGGATCGGCCTCGTGCGCCCAGGTGAAGGCCTGATCGATGAAGTCGCAGCAGGTCGGGGCGGTGGTCCTTGGAGTGACCGCTGTACGTGCGGAAGCCCGCCGGCGCATCCTCGGAGGGCGGGTCCGCCGCATCGGTCTCGAAGTACGTGCTCGTGGTGTCGAAGAAGAGGAGATCGACCTCGAGGTTGAGCAGGGTGGCGACCGACCAGTACACTTGCTCCGCAAGCTCGGCCTCGATCTCCGTCAGCCAGTCCATCGCCCGATAGCACTGATCGTCGGAGAGCTCGGCGAGACCGGGGATGGTCACCCGCTCACCCAGGCCACCGTCGCGTTATCTGTGCTTCCCAAGTCGAACCGATCGGGGCGCGCGTACTTTGCGGCCAAGGCGGACGCCGAGGCGCTGGCGCCGCTGCCTATTCCCCTGCACCTGCGCAATGCGCCGGTGGCGCGCATGAAGAGCCACGGCATCGGCGTGGGCTACCGGTACCCGCACGATTTCCCCGGGGCGGACGTCGAGCAGCAGTACCTGCCCGACAAGCTGGTCGGGAAGCGCTACTACGAGCCGTCCGACCAGGGCTTCGAGCGCCAGCTGGGCGAGCTCATGGAGCGGCGACGGGAGCGACGGCGCGATCGGGGTGCCGGGTGAACGTCGCCGGCGAACCGGGACTCCCGGGCGAGAGGAACGGCAGCACGGACCTCGCTCTCGAACCGACGCGGACGGCGGTGGCGGTGATCGACCTGCAGCCTGGCATCGTGGACGCCGGGACAAGCCCACATCCGCGCGTGACGTGGTGGCGCGCTAGGTCGGGGGCGGGTAGAGCACGTCCAGCAGCGCGTTCACGATGACGTCGGGATCCACGTGGTCGGAGTTGGTCATGACCGCGATGGAGACCCCGGTGCCGGGGAAGTAGCGCATCGCCGTACGGTAGCCGGAGAGCGACCCGTCGTGGCCCCACGATCCCTGGCCGCTCAGGCTGCGCCGCTGGACACCGAGCCCGTAGGGGAGCGTCGGATGGAATACGGCGGTCAGGCCGAAGTCCAGCATCTGCGCGAGCTCCGCGGGCGGCAGGACCCGGCCGCGGTACAGGTACAGCGCCCACCGGGCCAGGTCGTCCGCGGTGGTGACCAGCGACCCCGCGGCGCCGAGGGACGTGCCGAGTGAGGTGAACGGCAGGTGCGGCGTGCCGTCGGAGAGATCGTCGACCCCCCACGTCGTGTAGCTCGTGTACTCGTACCCGTGAGCGATGGTTCCGATGATCGGTTGCTCGCTCTGCAGGTACGTGTGGGTCAGGCGGAGCGGCACGAAGAACCGCTGCCTCAGGAGCGAGGCGAGCGTCTGCCCCGTGGCGCGTTGCACGATCTGGCCCGCCAGGATGTAGTTGGAGTTCGAATAGGACCACCCCTGGCCCGGCGCGAACAGGGGGTGCCCGACATGGGCCAGCACCTGTTCGGCGGTCCAGGCCTCCCGCGGGTGGGCGCCGAGCGCGTCGAGCAGGGTCCGGTGGTTGAACGCGTCGTCCACGCCGCTGGTGTGGTCGAGCAGCTCCCGGATGGTGATGCCCGTGTCGTACGGAAGGCCGGGCAGCCAGCGGCTGATGGGGTCGTCCAGCCCGAGCACGCCCTGACCCGCGAGCTGGAGCACGAGGGCGGCGACGAAGGTCTTGGTGACGCTTCCGGCGTCCAGTAGCGTCAGGTTGCCCATGGCCTGGTGGGCGCCGAGGTCGCCGAAGCCCGCATGGCCCATCCACGCGGAGCCGTCGGGGTACCGGATGACTGCCTGCAGGCCCGGCAGGTGGTTCGCGCTCCGGAGATGCGCGAGGGTGGCGGTGAGCCGGGCGGTGATGGTCGGCGTGAAGTGCGGCGGCGGAACCGCCGCGAGGGCGAACGTCGGATCGGGCGAACGCCACACGACGCTGGCGGGGATGGTCCGTGACGTCGCGACGGTCCCCGCGTGTGGCGCGGCGGAAGCCCCGGCGGGAAGCACCGCGCCGGCGAGGAGCAGCCCGAGGGCGAGTCCGGGCAGGCGAGGTCGTACCGCGCGGCGGCGGCCGGGCGTCGGGCGGTGGGGAGAGGGCACGGGTCCGGTCAGCACGGGGCGCGGTCCGGGAGGGTCATCAGTTGCCGGCCACCATCATGGCCTGACCGATGCCGACGGTGACGGCTCTGGCCCTGCCGAGCCCGGCGCCGGGGCCGCACCGGGAGCATCGACCGCGTCCAGCAGGGCCGCCACGAGCGTGTCGGGGTTGGTGGTGTCGTCGTTCACCAGCACCACGATGGTCAGCCCGGTGGCGGGGAAGTACCGCATCGCCGCGTGGTACCCGGAGAGCAGTCCCGAGTGGCCCCACGACACCTGGCCACGGAAGGTCACCTCCTGCACGCCGAGCCCGTACGGCCACCGGGGCCGCAGCCCGCGCGTGAGCCCGAAGTCGAGCATCTGGTTCAGTGCCGAGGGCGGGAGGACGCGGCCGCCGTAGAGCGCCTGGGCCCAGCGCGAGAGGTCGCCGGCGGTGGAGACCACCGCGCCCGCGGTGCCGAGAGCGGTCGCGAGCGACGTGAACGGCAGGAACGGCGAGCCGTCCGAGAGGTCCGTCAGCGCCCAGGTGGTGCTGGCTGCTGCGTCGTACCCCTGGGCCGCGACGCCCACGACCGGCTCCTGCCCCTGCAGGAACGTGTGGGACAGGCCGAGTGGGTCGAGGAACCGCTGGCGTACCAGGGTCGCCACGCTCTGCCCGGTGGCCCGCTGGATGATCTGGCCCAGCAGGAGGTAGTTGGCGTTCGAGTAGTACCAGCCCTTGCCAGGCGCAAAGTGCGGTCTCCCCACGTGGCGCAGGACCCGGGCCGGCGTCCAGGCCTCCCGCGGGTGCGCACCGAGCGCCTCGAGCAGGCTCGCGTGCGCGAACGGGTCGTCGATCCCGCTGGTGTGGTCCAGCAGCTCGCGGATGGTGGCGCCGGGGTTGCCCGTGACACCCGGCAGCCAGCGGCTCACGGGGTCCTCCAGTCCCAGGACGCCCTGGCCGGTCAGCTGCAGCGTGAGGGCGGCCACGAACGTCTTGGTGATGCTGCCCACGTCGAAGAGGGTCATTGCGCTCACGGGTTGGCGGGTCGCCAGATCGGCGAACCCCGCGTGGCCGCTCCAGGTCCAGCCGCCCGCGTAACCGACCACGGCCTGCACGCCGGGAAGATGATCGACCGATCGGAGCCGCAGGAGCGCCGCGGAGAGTCGCGCGTCGAGGCCGGGGGTCGGGTCCGGCCGCGTGTCCAGGCCTGGCGACGGCGTCGCCGACGGACCGGCAGGGACGGCAGCGCCGCCGAGGCTTGACGGGGACGGATGGGTGCCCGACTCCGCCGCGGTCCCGGACGTGCCGGGCGAGGAGGGTGTCACGCCGCAACCGAGGATCGCCACGGCCAGCACGGCAGACAGCAGGACGATCCCCCGGGGACGGCCCCTGAACCCGCGGCGCCGTGCGCGTCGGTCCGCCGTTCCGGCACGAGGGCGGGGACCCATGGCCTCGCCGCCGCGCTCGGTCAGGGAACCGGGTGCCAGGTCAGCGGCCGGTCAGAGCACGACGACGTGGGCGAAGTCGACGAGCAGCCAGACGAGGGCCATGACCACGGCGGCGGCGGCCGCGAACGTCCCGATCCGCCGGAGGTCCTGTGCCACGTACACGTACTCGGTCGCCGCCCGCTGCGCCAGCAGCCCGCCCGGCTTGCCGTTCGCGCGTACCTGCGGACGCGTGGGGGCGGAGCGCGGCTCGGGGGTCGCGACAGCGGACGCGACGGGGGCCGTTGCGACCGCTGTCGGGCTTTCTGCCGGGGCGGTCGCGCGCTGGGTCGGGGCGGTGGCGCGCTGTGCAGGTGCCGGGGCCTGGGGCCGCGGGCGTCTCGTGGACCGAGTGGCGCGCGAGCGCTTGCTCATGGCGCGGGGGAACCTCGTGCGATCGGATCGGCGGGGCGGAGGCTTGCCGCCCGGGCGGCAAGGATAGCATTCCCGGTCGGGAGCCCGTGACGCACAAGGTGGCACGACCGCGTGGCAGGGTGTGCGGGTGATCGATCTCTTGACGCCCACCCCGCCCGCGGACCTGCCCGCCTCGGTCGCCGAGCCCGCTGCCGCTGCCGCCGCTGCGCTGCTGCGCGACCTGGACGGAGCGCAGCGTCGGGCGGTCACGCACGGAGAGGGTCCCCTGCTGATCGTCGCGGGAGCGGGCACCGGCAAGACGCGCGTCATCACGCGGCGGATCGCGTGGCTCATCGCCACGCGCCGGGCTCGCCCCTCCGAGATCCTGGCCCTCACCTTCACGGAC
>JAJYJR010000229.1 GCA_021789355.1 Chloroflexota bacterium
ATGCGTCCGCCCAGGACGGGAACACCGTGACGGCCGGGGGCCAGGGGTGCTTCTGCCGCAGCCTGAAGACCTCTTCGCACGCGGTGCGGACCGCGGGCCAGTCACCGACGAGCTCCTCGAGAAGCTGGAGGTCGAGGAAGCTGCGCATCTACCCAACCGGCAGTAGGGCGCGGCTCACGTCGGCGCAGGTCACGAGGCGCCTGCCGTCCCTGGTCGGCGGCCTACGGGTTCCTGAGGACGCCGCGAGCGTGAGTCGCTGATGGGTCAGGTGACGCCGGCCATGAGGAGCTGGGCCTGACCGACCCGCGGCTCAAACGGGGCCAGGAGCAGGGCGCCGGCCCGGTTGAGCTCGGGGTCGTCCGCTCCGAAGTTCGCCCCGGTCGCGTGCGCGTGAGATTCCGCCCGGCGCGGAGCATCTCCGCCGTCGATCGTCGCCGTGACCGCTCGTTTGAGCTCCACGCTCTTGCCGACCCTTCTCGGTCCCAGCAGGAAATGGAGCCCATCCGGCGCGATCCCCGCGAGCGGCTCCGGACGGTACTCGAACGACGAACCCGCAACGCCTCGGAGGTCGGGACATCGAGCTGCCAGCACGCGGGCGAGCCGAGAGGGGTCGCCCGACGACCGTGATGCCCTACAGGGTCGAGTCGTCCGCCAGGCGGGTCGACCGGGTCGACCTGCGGACCGCGGCCGCCACCGGGACCGCGCGGTCGGGGTGGGTTCCGTCGGAAGCAGCAACCGGGGCTTCGTCCACCACCGGCACCGGGCGGCCGATCCGCCGCTCTCCGTCGGGCCCGCCGGGGGAGGATCCCGGACCGGTCGGCCCCCCATCGTGACTGGCCAGCAGCGGCAGGAGCGTCTCGCGGAGCTCCCGGGTTCCCCGGAGCAGGTGGCTCTTGTAGGTGTTGAGCGGCACGTCCAGGGCCTGGGCGGCGTCGGCGTAGTCGAGCCCCGTCACGAAGCGGAGCACCACCGCCGCCCGCTGCTTGTACGGCAGCGCGGCGATGGCGCTGGTGAGGGCCTGGCGGAGCTCCGAGGCCTCGGCGGCGGCGTGGGGGTCGCGGCCGTCGCCGTCGGTCGCGCCGAACAGCGCGGTCAATGACGCGGGCGAGTCCAACTCCGCCAGCTGGTCCAGTGACGCGACGCGGGTGGCCGACCGGCGCTCCCCGGCACGACCTGCGAGCCGCACGCAGATGGTGGTGACCCAGGGGGCGAGCGCGGGCCGGGGCGTGAAGCGCTCCATGCCCCGGAAGGCGGCGAGGAAGGTCTCCTGGACCACGTCCTCGGCCGTCTCGCGGCTGTTCGTCAGGCGGAACGCGAGGTTAAGCAAACGCTGCCGGTGCTGGCGAACCAGCTCGGCATACGCTGCCTCCGATCCCTCTTTGCAGCGCCGGACGAGCTCCTGCTCGCTCCAGACACTCTCTACCACGCGTCCTCCACGCGGCCCGAGACCCGGTCCGGTGTCCCCTGAGGACCGACTGACGGGCAAGAGCAGGCTGGCCGACGCGTGTGTCGGCGCGTCATGACGCGCAGAGTCTGCCACATCGATACCCTGGTACGCCACCCTTGCCGATCGACGCGGCGGACACGGGACGATGGTCCCGCTGGCGTCGGGCCGAGGGTGCAAGTTTCCGCGGCGCGCATGAAGGGCGCCTGAAAGTGGCCTGTGCCGCCCGCATGCGGCGCGGGCGGGCGCGCGGGCGTGCGGTCGCGACGCGCTCGGGGCGACACCTGGGGCTCGACATACCGCCGGCCGGGCACGGCGCCACGGTTCCCCGGTGACGCCGGACCAGCGCGCGACGGCTGCCGTGCGATGGCCGCCGGCCCCTACATCATCACCAGGCCGCCGTCGACTCCCAGCACCTGTCCGGTGATGTACGCGGCCTCGTCGGAGGTGAGGAACGCGACGGCCGCGGCGATCTCCTCGGGGGTGCCGAAGCGGCCGATGGGCGTGGCCGAACGGATTCCGTGTTGGATCTTCTCGGGCAGGACCTCGGTCATCTCGGTGAGGACGAAGCCGGGCGCGACCGCGTTGCAGGTGATCCCGCGGGCGGCGACCTCGCGGGCGGTGGCCCTGGTGAGCCCGATCAGCCCGGCCTTGGCGGCGGAGTAGTTGGCCTGGCCGGCGTTGCCCGCCTGCCCGGCCACGCTGGAGATGTTGACGATCCGACCCTGGCGGGCCTTCAGCATGGGCCGCAGGACGGCGCGGGTGGCATAGAAGGCGCCCGACAGGTTCGTCTCGAGCACGTCGTGCCAGGCCTGGTCGCTCATCCGCATGAGCAGGTCGTCGCGGGTGATGCCGGCGCTGTTGACCAGGATGTCGATATGCCCGAAGGCGTCGAGGCTTGCGGCGATCAGGGCGTTTGCGGCGGCGGGGTCGGTGACGTCGCCGCGGTGGGCGAGCGCGCGACGGCCGAGAGCCTCCACGGCGCCGGCGGTCTCGCGGGCGGCCTGCTCGTTGCCGCGGAAGCTGAACGTGACGTCGGCACCCTGGGTCGCAAGGCGCAGGGCGATGGCGCGGCCAATGCCGCGGGAGCCGCCGGTGACGACGGCCGACTTGCCGGAGAGATCGATCACGGTGGTCACCTCGCTGGGGACGCTGAGCGGGGCGGTGAGATGAATGGCTGCCGTGGATTGTGGAGGGTCGGGGCGGTGGGAGTCACGCCGATCGCGCGTGCGGTGGGCCCGCTCTGGGCCCGCTCTGGGGCGGCTCTTGCCGGGCCACCAAGGGGCACCCACCGCGGGGGGCACCCACCGCCGGGGGCACCCACCGCGGGGGGCACCGACGTCCGGAACAGGCCCGCCCGCACCAACATACAAAGTATGGCGAACCGCAACATGCCTGTCGGTGGGAAGGAGGTCCCGCTGTCCCTTGATGACACGCCCCTCGCGGCGCGAGCCCCCTGTACTCGACCCGGCGGATCTCGCCGAGATCGTAGGGCTTCGGTTCCCCAAGCTGCCGGATCAACGCTCGATCCGACTGATCTCGCTCTGGGGAACGCCGTATGCCGCGGCGAGCTGGCGACCGCCGTCCGGAGGGCACCGCCGGACGGAGGGCCGCCGCCCCGTCCGGAGGGCCGCCGCCCCGTCCCGAGGCCCCCGTCCGGAACGGGCTCGCACGCGCCACCATACAAAGTATGGCGGACCGCAACAGCCCTGCCGGCGGGATGACGACCCGGGGGGGATGACGACCCCGGGAGCCCGGATGACGACCCCGGGCCGGGATGGCGACCCCGGGAGCCGGGGGACGACCGGCGTGGGCGTGCGTGAGCGGCGCGGGCAGCCGCCGCCTACATCATCACCAGGCCGCCGTCCACGGCCAGCACCTGGCCGGTGATGAACGCCGCCTCGTCGGAGCAGAGGAAGGCGACCGCCGAGGCGATGTCGTCGGGCGTGCCGAAGCGGCCGAGCGGGGTCTGCGCGAGCAGCTGCTGCTGGAGCGAGTCGGGCAGATCGCGCGTCAGGTCGGTGGTGACGAAGCCGGGCGCGATCGCGTTGCAGGTGATCCCGCGGCTGGCCACCTCGCGCGCGGTGGCCTTGGTCAGGCCGATCAGTCCGGCCTTCGACGACGAGTAGTTGGCCTGGCCCGCCTGGCCCGCCTGGCCCGACACGCTGGAGATGTTGACGATG
Source organism: Chloroflexota bacterium (assembly GCA_021789355.1). The sequence goes on from JAJYJR010000229.1 coordinate 3,628, forward strand.
CGTCCGGCGCGGGCCTTCAGCATGGGGCGGAGCACGGCCTTGGTGGCGTAGAACGCGCCGAACAGGTTCACCTCCAGCACGGTCCGCCACTCGTCCAGGCTCATCCGCATGATCAGATCGTCGCGCGTGACCCCGGCGTTGTTGACGAGGATGTCGACCCGGCCGAAGGTCTCGAGCGCGCGGGCGACCAGCGCGGGCGCGGCCTCGGGGTCGGTGACATCGCCCTCGGTCCAGAAGCAACGGCGGCCCAGCGCCTCCACGTCGGCCCGGGTCGCCTCGGCGGCCGCGGCGGGGCCACGGTCCAGGAACGCGACGTCGGCGCCCTGGCGCGCGAGCTGCAGCACGATCGCGCGACCGATGCCCCGCGCTCCTCCGGTGACGATGGCGGCCTTGCCAGACAGGTCGATCACGCATGCACCTCCGTCGGGACGCTCGATGACGTCTCGGACCCGACCGCCGCCTGCTCCCGTGCCTCGAAGAACGGGCGCAGCTCGGGCGGGGTGGGGTCGTCGCCGGTCCAGTCCTTGGGCGCGTGGATGGCGACCTCCGGGCCGATCGCCGCGGCCAGCGCGGAACGCGCAGGGTCGGCCGTCCACTCGAGGACCGCGGCGCCGCTCGTGTAGCCGGCGCCGAACGCCACGAACACCAGCCGGTCGCCCGGCTGCACGCGGCCCCGCTCCACCGCCTCCGCAAGCGCGATCGGCACCGACGCCGCCGAGGTGTTGCCGTACCGGTCGACGTTGACGTAGACGCGGTCCATCGCGAGACCCAGTTGCTTCGCCACCGACTCGATGATCCGGATGTTGGCCTGGTGGGGCACGAACAGCGAGATATCGTCCGGGGTGAGCCCGGCCCGCTCGATCGCGGTGAGCGCGGAGCGCGCGAGCGTCCGGGTCGCGTAGCGGTAGGTCTCCCGGCCGTCCATCTTGAGGTAGTGGCCGCGCCGTTCGAGCGTGGCGAGCGTCGCCGGGTTGCGGTTGCCGCCGGCCGGCACCCAGAGGTTGTAGGCGCCGCTCGGGTCGACCGTCAGCTCGAAGCCGAGCAGGCCGCCGCCGGGCTCGTCGGACGCCCGCAGCAGGACGGCGCCGGCGCCGTCACCGAACAGCACGCAGGAGTTCCGGTCGGTGAAGTCGCAGGCCCGCGACAGCACCTCCGCGCCGATCACCAGCACGGTGCGGTACATGCCGCTGGCGATGTACGCGTGCGCCGCGGTCAGCGCGTAGACCCAGCCGGAGCATGCGGCGGCCAGGTCCATCGCGGCGGCACGCGGGGCGCCGAGCGCCTCCTTGACCAGGGCGGCCGTGGACGGGAACTGGTAGTCGGGCGTGACGGTGGCCACCAGGATCATGTCGACGTCGGCCGGATCCACGGCGGCCACGGCGAGCGCCCGGCGGGCGGCGACCGACGCGAGCGTGGCGGTCGACTCCCAGGGCGCGGCAACCCGCCGCTCCCGGATCCCGGTGCGCGTCTGGATCCACTCGTCGGAGGTGTCGACCAGCCGCTCCAGGTCGGCGTTGGTGAGGACGCGCGTCGGGGCGTAGTGGCCCCAACCATCAATCCGTGCGCTGCGTGGCTGCATGGTCTCCCTCGCTCCAGGTCAGGATGGCTCGATCTCGATCAGCGGCTGCTTCGCCCGCACCAGCGCGCCGTCCACGGCGCGCATGCGGACCACGCGACCCGCGGCGTCGCTCTTGATCTCGTTGAAGAGTTTCATGGCCTCGATCAGGCCGATCACCTGGCCCGCCATGATCTCCGCGCCGACCTTCACGTAGGGCGCGGCGCCGGGCGACGGCGCGGCGTAGTAGATGCCAGTGAGGGGGGCCAGCACGGCGTGCGTGCGAGGGCCCGCATCGGCGACCGGCTGGGGGTCGGCGGTGGCCGCCACGGCCCCGCGGCGCGGGGAGTCGGGCTCGTGGGCACTCCCCTGCCCCGGCCCGAGGGCGGGAAGGGTCCCGGCGGCGGGAAGGGCCCCGGGGGCGGGCAGCGCCTCGACCGCCACGGCCCCGGCCATCAGCGGGCCGGGCTTCCGGAGCACGATCCCGAGCTCGCCGGCCTGGACCTCCAGCTCGGCCAGGCCGGAGCGCTCCAGCAGCACCTCGAGCCGGTCGATCAGCGCGAGCAGCTCCTCCGTGGTGGTCATGCGCCGGCCCACCGGCGGAAGAGCAGCACGCTGTTCTGGCCGCCGAACCCGAACGCGTTGACCAGCGCCACGCCGAACGTGCCCTCGCGAGCCTTCCCGCGCACGAGGTCCAGGCCCGCCGCGTCCGGGTCCGGGTCGTCCAGGTTCAGCGTCGGCGGCACGCGGCCCTCGACCATGCCGCGCACCGTCAAAGCGGCCGCGATCGCGCCCGCCGCGCCGAGCGTGTGCCCGAGCGCGCCCTTCGTGGCCGTGACCGGCATCGCGGCCGCTCGCTCGCCGAACAGCTCGTGCAGGCCCCCCAGCTCCGCCCGGTCCCCCTCCGGCGTGCTGGTGGCGTGCGCGCTCACCATCTCCACCTCGTCGGGCGACAGGCCGGCCTTCTCGAACGCGCGGCGAGCGGCGCGCACGGCCCCGCTCGCGCCGGGCGCCGGGAGCGTGAGGTGGTAGGCGTCCGCGGAGGCCGCGTAGCCCACCAGCTCGGCGAGGATCCGGGCGCCGCGGGCCCGGGCATGGCCGAGATCCTCGAGGACGAGCGTGGCGGCACCCTCCGCCATCACGAACCCGTCCCGGCCCCGGTCGAAGGGGCGGCTGGCGGCCGCGGGATCGTCGTTCCGGGTGCTCAGCGCCTTCATCGCCGCGAACGCCCCGACGATCCCCTCCAGCACGGTGGCCTCTGTGCCGCCCGCGAGCATCACGTCCGCATCGCCCCGGCGGATCGACTCGGCCGCCTCCCCGATCGCGTGGCCGCCGCTGGCGCATGCGCTGATGGTGGCCATGTTCGGACCGCGCGCCCCCAGGACCAGGCCGATCTGCCCGGCCGTCATGTTGGCGATCGCCATCGGCACGAAGAATGGGCTGAGGCGGTCCGGGCCGCGCTCCACGTAGGTGCGGATCTCGTCGAAGATCGTGGCGGCGCCGCCGAACCCGGTCCCCACGAACGCGCCAGTCGCGTCCGCCAGCGGCCCGTCCAGCCGTTCCGGGAGCCCCGCGTCGGCGAGCGCCTCCTGGGTCGCGAGCAGCGAGAGCTGGGTGGCCCGATCGGTCCGGCGGATCGCCTTCCGGTCGAGGACGCGCGCCGGGTCCGCGTCGAGCACCTCGCCCGCGATGCGGCTCTCCACGCGCGAGGCGTCGAACGACGCGATCGGCCGGATCCCCGACTCGCCCGCGAGCAGCCGCTTCCAGGTGGCGGGGAGATCGGTGCCCAGGGGCGTCACGGCGCCCAGGCCGGTCACGACCACGCGGCGGGGCGCGCTCGGCGTCCGCTGGCTCGTCACGGGGCCGGCCGCGGGGCAGGGTCGGGGCGCGGCGCGCGCGGGATCACCGGACGAAGCGCCCCGTCCGGATGGTCGCGGCGCGGTAGACGTCGCCGGTCAGCCCGCGCTCCGAGAGCTCGTCGCTCACCGGCCGCGTGTCGTAGATGGCGCGACGCAGGTCGGTCCGGACCTCGTCGCCGTCGATCTCGAGCAGCGCCCAGGCGGCCCCCGGGTCGCCGTCGAAGGCGTACCCGCACGAGCCCGGGTTCACCACCTGCTTCCAGCCCAGGTCCCGCACGTCGGCGATGTGGGTGTGGCCGCAGGTGATGATGCGCGCGTCCGTGCGGGCCAGTCGCTCGACGATCGTCGCGACGTCCACGTCCGACCCGAGCCCCGATGTCTGGCTCCCCGGCGAAGCGTGGCAGGCCAGGACGAGCGTGTCGTCCACGTGGATCCGGCGCTCCGACGGGAGCCGGCGGAGCCAGTCGAGCCGCTCGTCGCCGAGCTCGCCGTGGGCCCACTCGGCGGCCACCACGTCCACGCGCGGCACCTCGTCGAACCAGGGGAAGGCGGCGGACAGGTCGAGGTCCGCGGCGGCCACGTCGGTGTTGCCCTGGATGACGACCGCGCCCTGGGCCTCCAGCTCGCGCACCCGGTCGACGACATCGCATGGGCGGGGGCCGTTCATGACGTAGTCGCCGAGCAGGGCGATGAGGTCGGGCGCCTCGCGTCGCACGTCGACGAGTGCCGCGTCGAGGGCGGCGGCGTTGCCGTGGACGTCGGAGAGCAGGGCGATGCGGTAGGTCATGGTCTCCTCGTGGTGTTCAGCGGAGCGACCCGGGCGGCGGGATGATGAACGCGAGCAGCGCCTCGCAGGCGACTTCCCCGTCGACCGTCGCGACGGCGCGCCCCTTGCCGAAGCGGCGGCCGAGCTTCTCCATGGTGACCTCGAGGCGCAGGGTGTCCCCCGGTACCACGATCCGCTTGAAGCGGCACTCCTCGATGCTGGCGAACAGGCCCATGGTGTCGCCGAAGCCGGGCTGTTTGGCGACGTAGACGGCCATGGTCTGGGCGAGGGCCTCGACCTGCAGGACGCCGGGCATCACGGGCTGGCCGGGGAAATGGCCCTGGAAGTACCACTCGGTGGCCGTGACGGCCTTCTGCCCGACGATCCGCCTGTGCGCGGGGTCGTACTCGACGATGCGGTCGACCAGCAGGAACGGCCAGCGGTGGGGGATGAGGGCCTGGATCTCGCGGGTCGTGAGCGTCGAAAGGGCGGCAGCGTGGCCGCCCTCGGTCGGGGTGTCTGCCTCGGTCGGGGTGTCTGCCGCCGTCGTGGTGTTCGCCGCCGTCGTGGTGTTCGCCGCCGTCGCCTCAGGCACGTCTTCTTCCTCCTCCGTCCGTCAGTCGCGCGCGGCGGCCACGAAGGCCGCGGGACCCACGCGGTCCAGCAGGTTGGTGGTGAACCCGCCCTCCAGGAAGACCGGGTGCGAGAGGATCGCGCGGTGGAACGCCACGGTGGTCTCGATCCCCTCGATCCGCAGCTCGGCGAGCGCAGTCCGGGCCCGGGCAATGGCGGTCGCACGGTCCGGGCCGTGGACGATGAGCTTGCCCAGCAGCGAATCGTAGTAGGGCGGCACGTCGTAGCCGCGGTACAGGTGGCTGTCCATGCGCACGCCCGGTCCGCCGGGGGCCCGGTACTCCTCGATGG
>JAJYJR010000230.1 GCA_021789355.1 Chloroflexota bacterium
CGGTGCCTACCCGAACAGCGGCTCCACCGAGAGGTAGCGCTCGCCGGTATCGTAGCTGAAGGTCAGGACCCGGGCGCCGCCCGGCATCTGCGGCAGCAGCTGCGCGACGGCGGCGAGGGCGGCGCCTGACGAGACGCCGACGAGGAGGCCCTCCTCGCGCGCAGCGCGCCGGGCGTAGGCGAAGGCGTCCTCGGGCGCCACCTGCACGATCCCGTCGAGCAGCTCGGGGCGCATGACGCCCGGAATGAACCCTGCGCCGATCCCCTGGATCGGGTGCGGGGCGTGTGTCCCGCCCGAGAGGACGGGCGAGAGGGTCGGCTCGACGGCGTAGACCTTGAGCTGCGGCCAGCGCGGCTTCAAGACCTCGGCGCAGGCGGTGATGTGTCCGCCCGTGCCTACCCCGGTGACCACGTAGTCGAGGCCCTCGGGAAAGTCGCGGTAGATCTCCTCGGCCGTGGTGCGCCGGTGGGCGGCGACGTTGGCCGGGTTGTCGAACTGCATCGGCATCCAGGCGCCGGGAGTCTCGGCGACGAGCTCCTGCGCCCGGGCGATGGCACCCTTCATGCCAAGCTCCCTGGGCGTGAGCTCGAGCTGGGCGCCGTAGGCTGCCATGAGCGTGCGCCGTTCGATGGAGAACGACTCGGGCATGACGAGGATGAGCCGGTAGCCCTTGACGGCGCACACGAGCCCCAGGCCGATGCCGGTGTTGCCCGAGGTCGGCTCGACGACGACCGAGTCGGGGCGCAGGATGCCGCGCTCCTCGGCGTCTTCGATCATGGCGAGGGCGATGCGGTCCTTGATGCTGCCGCCGGGGTTCACCCGCTCCTGCTTGCACCAGACTTCGACGCGGGGGTCGAAGAGGCGGTTGACGCGGACGTGCGGGGTGTCGCCGATCGTCTCGAGGACGGACTGGTACTTCACGGCTGGCTCCTTCTCAGATCACGAAGTCCGAGGGCTCGAACGCCTCGGCGACGCTGCGGACCCGGACCTGACTGGTGTGGTAGACGAGGGAATAGGGCGGGACGCTGTTGGTGAGCCAGACGTTGCCGCCCAGCACGCTGTCGTGGCCGACGACGGTCTCGCCGCCGAGCACGGTGGCGTTGGCATAGATCACCACCCGATCTTCGATCGTAGGGTGGCGTTTCGTGCCGGCGGCGCCCTTCGTCACGCTGAGCGCGCCGAGCGTGACGCCCTGGTAGAGCTTGACCTCGTCGCCGATCGCGGCCGTCTCTCCGATGACGAGGCCCGTGCCATGGTCGATGCAGCAGGAGCGCCCGATGATCGCCCCCGGATGGATGTCGATGCCCGTGCGCGCATGGGCGATCTCGGCGAGGAGCCGTGGCACGAGCGGGATGCCAAGCTCGTGGAAAGCGTGGGCGACGCGATGGAAGGCGAGGGCCGCGAAGCCCGGGTAGGCCAGCACGACCTCCGACACGCTGCGCGCGGCGGGGTCTCCGGCCTCGATGGCGGCGGCGTCGAGCTCGAGCCGATGGTGGATCTCCGGCAGCTCGGCGATGAACTGCTCGCAGAGGCCGGCGGCCGGCTGCGGCAGCTCGTCCTCGAGCGGACGGAGCGCCTCGCCGAGCTCCTGGCAGAGCCCGTCGATCTCGGCGCGAACCTGGGCCGTGGACCGGGGCATGCGGCGGCCGTCGGGGAAGAGCAGCCCTACCACCCGGTCCCCGAGCGCCGCCACGAGCTCACGGTCGGGGAGCCTGCCGAAGCTCGCGGCCTCCGCGGCGGCGATCCGCCCCGCGAGAGCGGAGAGCGGCTGCGGTACCGGTCCGCGGGGGTCGTTGTCGCGTGGAACGGCCGGAGGTGCCAGGGCAGCGGGGCGAAACGGATCGCTCGACCCTGGATCGGCCAGGTGAGGTGAGCGCATGGGAGGAACCTCCAGAGGGCGTGCGGCATGGGCGCGGACGGCGCGGCCGACGGGTGCGGCGCTCGCCCGACGCCTATCTGGAGGGACCGGGCTCCCGTGCGATCAACGGGGGAGCCGGAAGGGGTCCTCGGTGAGGCTCAGGGGCGGTCCTGAGCCCTCACGCGCGTTCCTCCTGGCGGCGAGCGCGCCGCCAGAGACAGGAGCATGAGAGCCACCAGGGCACCATGGGGCAACCATGGTCTCTCGAGCCCCGTCGACCATAGGGACCGAAGGCCCGCAGTGGCGGGACTTTCGGCCGAGACTCTGGTCGCCGACCGTAACATCGGCCCGCTGCCGACGTACCCGTTTGCCGGGAGAGGACCGCAACCGCTCCGCCATTTCGATCCCTCAGCGATGACGCTCTGTTACCGGTCTCAGTCGGGTTTCGCCGCGGGCGCCCGCCCCGCCTGGCAGTAGGGGGCTGGAACGAGGCACTCGGCGTGGTCGTCGACGCGGCGCAGCGGCGGCGGGTGGGACTGGTGCTCGACGAGTTCCCCTACCTGGTCGACGCGGAGCCGGCCCTCCCGTCGATCCTGCAGCGCTGGTGGGACCGCACCGGGTCGCGGCGCGACCTGGTGGTTGTGCTGTCGGGTTCGGAGCGGGCCATGATGCGGCGCCCGACCTCGGCCGATGGCGCGCTGTATGGCCGGCCGACCCGGTCGATCTGGTTGCGCCCGTTCGACTACTTCCACGCGGGCGCCCTGATCCGCCGCTGGAGGCCGAAGGATCGGATCCGGGCCTACGCGATCGCGGGCGGGATCCCCGACCTGCTCGAGGAGTTTCGGACCGACCAGCCGCTCAGCAACGAGCTGTTGCGCCTGGCGTATTCGCCGGATGGGCGGCTCTTTCGCGAGGCCCCCGACCTGCTGCGGTCGGAGTTCACCGAGCCGAAGACCTACGAGTCGGTGCTGCGCGCGATCGCCCGGGGCGAGCACCAGCCCTCGCGCATCGCCGCGCTCGCCGGGATGAAGAGCGCCTCGACCCTGACGCCCTGCCTTGAGCGGCTGATCCGGCTCGAACTGGTGGAGCGCCGCACGCTGCCGTCGGAGACGGCCGACCCCCGGCCACGGATCAGTCGCTACGTGCTGGCCGATCCGTACCTGCGCTTCTACTTCGCGCTCGTCGACCCCTGGCGCAGCGCGATCCTGCTGGGGCAGCTGGCGAGCTGCCGCCGCTCGAAGCGGTGGGCCAGCACTGGATCGCCGCCGGCGACGTCGACATGGTCGGTACGAGCAGCGGACGCGTGCTCGTGGCCGGCTCGGCGAAGTGGACGCGGGCGGTCGTCAAGCCCGGCGATCTCGCCGGGCTGCGGCGCGACCGGGCGGGAGGCCTGATCGATGGCACCTGCGTCCGGACGCAGTCTCTTGCGGTGACTTCCGCGGCGGACCGCCCGCAGGACACGAAAGTGCGGGTGGCGGCGGTACCTTCTGGCGCTTCCGGCGCCGCCGTCCACCGGTACGCTCGGACACGATGTTCGGGAGCACCGACCACTACGCTATTCTCCAGGTCGATCCGCGGGCGGAGACCGAGGTGATCCAGGCGGCGTATCGCACGCTGGCCCGCAAGTACCACCCCGACGTCACGGGCGGCTCGGACGACCAGATGACCGCGCTCAACAACGCCTGGACCGTGCTCCGAGACCCCGAGGCACGGGCCGAGTACGACCGCGCGCGTCACATCGCCCAGGCCCCTCCGGCCACCCCTCCGCGCCCGGTCGATCCGTGGGAGATCCGGCCCGTCGCGCCGTCGGGCACCCCGTCCGGCAGCGTGCTCGATTTCGGCCGGTACGCCGGCTGGTCGCTGGGGCAGATCGCCCGGCAGGACCCGGACTTCCTGGAATGGTTTGCCCGGACGCCCATCGGTCGCCGGTATCGCGGGGAGATCGAGGCGCTGCTGTCCTCACCGGCCCGGACCGCGACCGCGCTGGCCGACGAGCGACGGCGGGGCCGCTTCCGCCGCTGACGCGCGTGCTGCGGCGCCCGGCACGGGGCGGCTCGGCCACGCGTCCACGCGTGCGCCGGTGGGCAAGCTCCTGCCAGGCGCGCGAGACGGACCGGTGGCGGTAGGATGGGTCCCCCTCGAAGGAGCTCGTGCGGTGCGATTCGCGAACGGCATCGTGGCCGTCGACGCCCATGCGGCAGGCGAACCCGGTCGGGTGATCGTCGGCGGCGTGCTCGACGTGCCCGGCGCCACCATGTTCGACAAGATGCGCAACTTCGCGGCGCACCATGACGACGTGCGCCTGCGCATGCTGCGCGAGCCGCGCGGCTACCCGGCCGCGAACTGCAACCTGGTCCTGCCGCCCACCGACCCGGCCGCCGCCGCGGGCTACATCATCATGGAGCAGGTCGAGTACCCGCCCATGTCGGGCACCAACACGATCTGCGTCGCCACCGTGCTGATCGAGATGGGGATGGTGCCGGTACGCGAGCCGGTGACGGAGTTCCTGCTGGAGTCGCCGGCCGGGCTGGTCGGCATCCGGGCGGACGTGGTGGACGGCAAGGCCCGGCGCGTGACGTTCGAGAACGTGCCCTCGTTCGTGTTCGCGCTCGACGCGGACATCGAGGTCCCCGGGCTCGGCACCGTGAAGGTGGACGTGGCGTACGGGGGCATGATCTACGCGATCGCGGACGCGGGCGCCCTCGGTCTCCGCCTGGCACCGGACGAGGCGCGCGACCTGGTCCGGGTGGGCGAGATGATCAAGGCCGCCACCCGAGAGCAGGTCCCCTGCACGCACCCGGACAACCCCGGGATCGCGGGGCCCACCATCGCGCTGCTCTCCGGACCGGCCAGCGGCCCGCACGCGGACCTGCGGAACACGGTGGTGGTGTCGACCGGCGAGCTCGACTGGAACCGGCCGGCGACGTGGACGGGCGCGCTGGACCGCTCTCCCTGCGGGACCGGCACCTGCGCGAAGATGGCCACACTGCACGCTCGCGGCCGGCTGGGCCTGGGCCGGGACTTCCGCCACGAGGGGATCCTGGGGACCGTCTTCACCGGCCGGCTGATCCGGGAGACCACGGTGGGCGGCCGGCCGGCCGTGGTCCCGACCATCGGGGGCACGGCCTGGATCACCGGCTTCGCCACCTACGTCCTGGATCCCGAGGACCCGTTCCCGGAGGGCTTCACGGTGGGCGACATCTGGGGCGCCGGGACCGCGGGTCGGCTGCCGGACCAGCCGCGCGGACCGGGTCGGGACGCCGGGACGGCCGGAGCCTGACGCGCCGTGCTGGTCATCCCGGCCCAGCGGCTCCGCGAGCTCGTCCCGGTTCGCACGGCCATCGACGCGGTGCGCGAGGGATTCATCGCCGGTTCCTCGGGCGACATCGAGCAGCTGGAGCGGCTGGCCCTGGAGGATGGACGCGCCCTGGCGATGCTCGCCGCGGACCGCCGTGGCGTCGGCACGGTCCTGAAGGCGGTCACGGTCCGGCGCGGGAACGCCGAGCGCGGCCTGCCGGTGGTGCAGGCGGTGGTGGTCTGGTTCGACGGGGAGACAGGGACGCCCGAGGCGCTGATCGACGGCACCACGCTTACGGCGCTCCGCACTGGCGCGGCGTCGGGGGTAGCCACCGACCTGCTCGCCTCGCCCGACGCCGGGGTGCTGGCGATGATCGGCGCCGGTGGGCAAGCGCCCGACCAGGTCCGGGCGGTGTGCGCGGTCCGGCCCATCCGCGAGGTGCGTGTCGCCTCGAGGAACCCCGCCCACGCCGCCGCCCTGGTCGCGCGGCTGGCCGGGGAGCTGGAACGCGTGCGTGTCATCGCCACGAGCGTGGCCGGCGCGATCGACGGCGCGGACGTGGTGTGCACCGCGACCACCGCCACGGAGCCGCTCTTCGCGGCCCGGGACCTCGCGCCGACCGTGCACGTCAACGCGGTCGGAGCCTACACCGAGACGATGTGCGAGCTCCCGGCCGAGCTGCTCGCCGGAGCCTCCGTGATCGCCGTCGACCGGGTCGAGGCGGCAATGGCCGAGGCGGGCGACCTGATCCAGGCGATCGGCCGGGGCCTCCTGCGACCCGACCGGCTGGTCGAGATCGGCACGCTCCTGGCGAGACCGACCGCGCCGCCGGGTGGGCGCACCGTCTTCAAGTCGGTGGGCGTGGCGGCCCAGGACTGGGCCCTGGCCCGGATCGCGATCAAGCGCGCCGGGGCACAGGCGACCGGCTTCCGATCAGGACAGCAGGGCGATCAGCTCGCCGGCCAGCCCGAGTGACTCGGGCGTCATCAGCGTCGGGTTCCGGAAGATGAAGCCCATGAAGCCGGCGTCCATGTAGGGCCGCAGGCCGTCGGCCGCCTGCGCGGGGGTCACGGCCGCCGAGGCCGCCCGGCGGGCCGGGGCCAGGCGATCCAGCGTGGCCTGCGCCTCCCGTTCGTGGTTGACCAGCACGAACGGCGCCATGACCGTGCGGAGGATCGTGGAGGGATCGCGGCCCTCCGCCTCGCAGTGCCGGTCGAGCACCTCGGCCTTGTGGCGGAGCTCGTCGAGCGTACCGAACCAGTTCGTCATGTCGGCGTACCGGGCGGCCAGGCGCAGCGTCCTCCGCTCGCCGCCCCCACCGACCAGGATCTTCGGGCCGCCGGCCTGGATCGGGCGCGGGCTGTTCAGCGCCTCCTCGATCCGATAGTGCCGGCCCTCGAAGCTCGGTCGCTCCTGGGTGAACATCAGCCGGCAGATCGCCAGCGCCTCATCGAGGCGATCCATCCGCTCGCGGATCGGCGGCAGCTCGAAGCCGTACCCGCGGTGCTCGGATTCGTTCCAACCTGCGCCGATCCCGAGCACCGCCCTCCCGCCCGAGACGATGTCGAGCGTGGTCACCGTCTTGGCCAGCAGCGCGGGGTTGCGGTACGTCACGCCGGTCACCATCGTGCCGAGCCGCACCCGGTGGGTGCGTGCGGCGATGGCGCCGAGCGTCGTGTACGCCTCGAGCATCGGCTCTTCCTCGGCCCCGACGTTCTCTATCTGATAGAAGTGATCCATCACGGTGACCATGTCGAACCCTGCCGACTCGGCCGCCTGCACGAGCTCGACCAGCCGGTCAAACAGCCGCCCCCCCGGGACGTCGGGGTACGTGAAGCTGGGCATGTGGTAGCCGAAGAAAGGACGCATGCCTGGCGGACCTCCTGCGCACGTGACGGCCGCGCCCACCGCCTGGCCTGGCATCACCGGAGCCAGGCGCAGGCGAGGAGCGCGAGCACCACGATTCCCCCGACCACGAGCACGCGCGGATCGGCGGGCACCAGCGTGCCGAGCTGCCCGGCGGCGCCGGCGATGGCGTCGACGATCCGCCCGACCGTGTTCGCGAAGAGCCCGCCCACCCCGGAACCGACGCTGTCGAGCAACCCGCCCACGTTCCGCCCCCGACCGCCCGCGGCCCATGCCGCGTTCGGCGCAGCCTACCCCACGCCGGCCGGCGCGGCGAGTGCCAACCTCGAAAGCGCCGTCGTCCCTCGACGCGCGGCAGTGGCCGCACGATCGTCTCCGCCCGCACGATCGTCTCCGCCCGCACGATCGTCTCCGCCCGCGGCACGAGACGTCCACGTCGTGGGTGGCCGCATCGAGGTCCGCGGCGCGGTGGTGCGCGATCGAGACCTGCCGCTCACCGCCGGCCGCCGCATCGTCGCCTCGATAGACTCTGCGAATGACTCCGACCGTTCCCGATCCCTCCTCGCCATCGCTCGACGACGAGGCGCTCCGCACGGCCTTCGGCACGCTGGACCTCGCCCAGTCATCGGGGCACGGCGACATGGACCCCGAGACGTTCCGCCGGTCGGCCCACGCGGTGGCCGACCTGATGGCCGACTACCTGGCGCACGTCGAGCATTTCCCGGTCCTGCCGGACGTCGAGCCCGGCGAGCTGCGTTCGCGCTTCCCCGCCGATCCACCCGAGCGGCCGGAGCCGCTGGGCGACGTCCTGGCCGACTACCGGGCGCTGGTCGAGCCGAACATCACGCACTGGCAGCACCCGGCGTTCTTCGCCTACTTCGCCAGCAGCGGGTCCGCGCCGGGCATCCTCGGCGAGATGCTCATGGCGACGCTGGTGGGGAACGCCATGCTCTGGCGGACCTCGCCGGTCGCGACCGAGCTCGAGGAAGTCACCATCGGGTGGCTGCGCCAGGGGCTCGGGCTGCCCGACGCCTTCGACGGCTTCTTCACCGACACCGCCTCGACGAGTAGCCTCATCGGGCTCGCCGGCGCGCGCCAGGCGGTCGGCGGCACCGATGCCTCCGCCGACGGGCTGGCCGGCCACCCCGCCCTCCGCATCTACGCCTCGACGGAGGCGCACAGCTCGATCGAGAAGGCGGCCATGACGCTCGGCATCGGGCGCGCCGGCACCCGCCGGATCGCGGTCGACGGCGCGTACCGCATGGACCCGGCGGCGCTGGAGGCGGCCATCCGCGAGGACCGCGCCGCGGGACACGTCCCCTGCGCGGTGGTGGCGACCATCGGCACCACCGGCCCCACGTCGATCGACCCGACGCCGGCCATCGCGGAGATCGCCGAGCGAGAGGGGCTGTGGCTGCACGTTGACGCGGCCTACGCCGGCGCGACCGCGCTGCTCCCCGAACGGCGCTGGCCTTTCGCCGGGTGGGAGCGCGCGGACTCGATCGTGGTGAACCCGCACAAGTGGCTCTTCACGCCGCTGGACGCGTCGCTGTTCCTGACGCGCCGGCCCGAAGTCGTGCGTGCCGCGTTCAGCCTGGTGCCGGAGTACCTGCGGACGCTCGACCGGGAGCGTGCGGTGCACGACTTCAACGAGTACACCCCGCAGCTGGGGCGGCGCTTCCGCGCCCTGAAGATGTGGA
>JAJYJR010000231.1 GCA_021789355.1 Chloroflexota bacterium
GCAGCTCGAGGCGGACGATCTTGGAGCCGAAGCGTCCGGCCCGCAGCAGCGAGCGATCGAGCAGGTCCGGGTGCGTATTGGTCGACGCCAGCCAGAACACCCGGCCGCCGTCCCGCAGGCCGTCCAGGGCGCTCAACAGCGCGTACAGCACGCTGCGCGAGCGCCGGTCGTGGGCCCGCGCGCCGCGCTCGAGCGCCACGGCGTCGATCTCGTCGACATAAACCACCGCGGGCTGCGGGTGCGCGGCGAAGTGGCGGGCCAGGCGCGTCACGAGGTGCCCGCTGAGTTCGGCAGCCGTGCACTCGTAGTAGGCCACGGCGTCGCCGAGCAGCGCCGCGAGGATCCGCGCAAGGTTGGTCTTCCCGACCCCCGGCGGCCCGGTGAGGAGACAGGCGCGGACGAGCGATCCCCCCGCCGCCACCACCTGGTCGGGGTCGCGCAGCATGGCCGCCAGGCTGGCCACCTCGCGGGTGGCCCGCGCCGATCCGATGTGATCGGCGAGGGTCAACCCGCGCACCTCGATGCGGTGGGCCTCGAGCCAGCGCCGCGTGCGGCGGTCCGTCTCCGGTCGAGCAGGCCTGGCCATCGGTGCGCTCCCTGTGCGGGTGATCGCCCCGTACGGAAGCGCAGGACGCGCGGTCCGTCGAGGTCGTGCGTGCCCACCGTTCCCTGTGTGCGCGGCGTTCGCATCGTTCGCGGCCGGTCCGCTGGCGCTCGCTTGACCGCCGGCATGGCCCGACCAGGGTTCGGTGCGACGCCCGTCGGCGTCGCCGTCCCGGGCCCGCCGGCCCGGCGCCGAGGACCGACGCCATGCCCCGCATCTACTCGCTGGCCGCGATCGCCGCGGAGACCGGCTACACCCGTCGCTGGGTACTGCGCCAGGTGGAGCTCGGCCACCTCGTCGCCGTGGCCTACGACGCGGGCGGCCGCCGCTCCTATCGCGTGCGCGAGGCCGACTACGCCGCCTTCCGCTCCCGCTACCTCCACGACGCGCGCGACCTGCCCCGCCGCGATGAAGGATGAGGCGGGAGCGACTCCAACCCAACCCCGCCTCCCCTATGCCGCCTGGGCTTGGGTTGGAGTCACCGCGGCCGCCGGCCGGTAGAGCGGGCGGTTCACGGGGCCGGCCTTGACCAGGTAGCCATCGCGCACGAAGGCCGCCAGCGCCTGGCGGGCGGTCTCGTCGCTGACGCCACGAGCTGCGGCAAGGTCGGGAGCGGCGAGCCCGCTCGCGGGGTCCGCCGCCACGCGCGCCGCGGCCAGCGCGACCACGGTCTCCGGGTCGACCCCGCCCGGATACCGTGGCGTCGCCGGTGCCGACGTGGCCTGGGCCCGAACCGTGAAGCTGGCGGTCGCGCCGTCGTAGTCGAGGCGCAGCGACTCGCTCTCGGCATCGCGCATCTCGCTCTCCAGGCGCAGGTGGTCGCCCTTGCGGGCGAGGATGAGGTTCCCGTCGGTCGCCGAGATGATCGCGCCCGAGCCGCGCGCCACGTTGCCGATGGTGCCACCCTCGGCCGCGTGCTTGACCACGTGATGGACGAGGAGGACAGCGGTCCCGGCGGCGGTCAATCCCTGGAGGGCCGCCATGACGCGGCTCATCTCGCCGGCGACGTTCTCATCGGCGCGGTGCAGCTTCACCAACGGATCGAGGACGACCAGCACGGGCCGCAGCCGGGCGATCTCCTCGCGCAGGGCGCGCCAGCGCTTCGCCTCGTCGGTGCGGATCCCGGCCCGCAGCACGAGATGGGCGTAGGCCGGGGTCCCGCGCCGGGCCACGATGCGCCGGTAGCGCTCGGCCACGCCGGCAGGTGTGCCCTCCTCGAGCACGTACAGGGTCGGGCCTGCGAGGACCGGGCGATCGAGGACGGGCTGCCCGGCCGCGACGGCCACCGTCAGGTCCATGGCGAAGGTCGTCTTGCCGAGCTTCTGGGGACCGGCAAGGACGATGAGTCCACCGGCCGGGATGAGGCCGGGGACGACCCAGCGCAACGGCACAATCTCCTGTGCCAGGAACGCCGCAATGGACTGGGACAAGGGCGGCGGGGGGTCAGATGGTGATGCGTGGGATCGAGATGCGGGTTCGGCGGCGGATGGCACGACGGTCTCCTGGTGGCAGCGGCGGAGCTGGACCGGGGGACCGTCTGCGAGAGCACCCTCTCGTCAAGAGGGATCGAGCCGAGATGTTGAGGCCGTCTGGTCGGATGACCCAGGCGGGCCGATCCAGCGCGCTTACCAGCGCCGTCGACGAGGGGGCGCGGGCGGTGGTGGGGGTGGGACATAGCGGCGGGTCGCCTGGGCCACCGCACGGCGGTAGGTCGACTCGCTGATGTCGCCGTGCTGCCAG
The DNA here is from genome assembly GCA_021789355.1 of Chloroflexota bacterium. The sequence continues at coordinate 2,345 of JAJYJR010000231.1, forward strand.
AGCCTCCGCAAGTGTTCGAGATCGTCGAGCGGTACTTCGGGCTCGGGGGGCGCCGACACGGGCGGCGGCACGGATGGGGCGCCCTGCGCATCGTGCACCAGGAGATAGACCGCCGCGGCCGAGATGATCAGCCATGTCTGGGGCAGGGGCAAGGACCAGTGCACCAGGAGGGCCGCCCCACCGACCACGACCAGCGTCGTGGTGCCGGTCACCGCCACGAAGGCGAGGAGGAGCCAGGAGAGCCGGTTGATCACGGCCATCATCGGGCAGCCCGCCCCGGGCCGTGGGGGCGCACGAGGTGGATCGTGATCGAGCTGATAGCAGGCCAGGTCGGGTTCGCCGCGCTGCGTGCTCCGCTCTCCGTGGGCACCAGGCGCAGGGGGCGTGCGTCGGGCGAGATCCAGAGTTCGTCGGGGTCGGCCGCCGGGGCATACAGGCGGGCGCTCGCGCGCACGTCGTCGGGCCCAAGCTCGACGCCCCGCTCGACCACCACGCCGTTGCGGATCCAGAGGCCGCAGCAGTCGCACGCGAGCGTCTCCACCGGGCCAAGCGACTCGGGGACGGGGGTGGGGTCGGCGCGTGTGAAGGTGCAGAGCCCGCTGAGCTCGCTCACGCCGCAGGCGGGGCAGGTGGTCGGTACGGCACGTCCGATGGGATCCATGCAGCGGTCCTTCCGGAGCGACCGCCGATCGCGCCGGGTGCGGATCGTCGCGGCTCCGGGAGGTTCGGCGACCGAGGCCGCACGTCAAGCGGACGGGGGGTCTCATGCGCCGACCGCCCAGCTTGACGGCGCCGTGCAGCGGCCCAGGATCGGGCTGGTGCCGTGACCGGGTCCGGTCGCGGGGAGCGAGGGGACCATGGCCGCCCGAGATCGCGTGCGCGAACACCCCGGCGACGCGGGTCCCCTGCGCCGCCCGCTCGTGCGCGGCCTGCGGGAGCGCTGGGGACGCGAGCGGGTCCGCCTGGCGGTGTGGCGCGGCACGTTCCTGCTCGTGCTCGGCGGCCTCGTCCTCGCGAGCGTGCTCGACCAGCCCTATCACGCGGCGATAAGCGCCTGGGTCGTCGCCGGGTCAGTCGCCTGGATCAGTGGCGTGGTCGCCGAGCGCGATCGGGCCCGCCGGATCCGCCGGCACGACACCAGCGGCCTGCCGGCGATCGGCGGCTGGCGTCTGGTCGCCCCTCCGGGCGAGCTCGCGCCCGAGGACCTGCTGGCGCTCGACCTCGTCGCCTGGCTCTACGACCGCGCGCAGCTGCGGCAGCGACCCATCCGCGGGCATTCCCGGGGCGGTACCCGGACCACCTACGCCGGCGGGGGCCTGCGGGCCCTGGCCCGTCGCTGGGCCGCGCAGAGCGGGGCCCCGGTGCGCCAGGGCGATCGCACCCTGGCCCGCCTGCGCGCCCTTGGAGTGGTCCGCGGGGTGCGCATCAGCCAGGTGGTCGCCCATCGCCTCGTCTTCACCAGCGCCGAGGACGCCATCCGGACCATGGAACTCGCGACGGGTCGGCGGCTGGTGGCCTGGGAACTCGGGCGTGATCCGCGCGCTGGTGATGCGGACGAGGCCGCGCCATGGTCAGGCGAACCCGCGCGCGCGTAGGAATGCTCCGGCACAGGGTCGACGCCGCTGCAGGGCCAACGCGCGACCCGATCCGTCGCGCTCGAGACCAATGACCGACGTTCCCACGGCACGACGAACTGGGGGTTGACACGAGCCCAGTGCCGCCGACGCTCGGGCGTCGGACAGATCGCCTCCGCCGGGGGCGCACCGGCCGCCAGGAAGTGCGGAGAGAGCGGCTATGCCAGCGAAGCCACGGTCCATGTACCTCGATCCCTACCTGGCCGACAGCGTTCATCGCGCGGCGCAGGGTCGCCGGCCGCTGACGCCCAGCACCTACCTGTCCTACCAGCTGCACGGCTGGGCACGCGACCACGCGTACGTGTACCGCCGCGCGCTCATGCGCGCGCTCGACGAGGAGGTCCGCCAGGGCCGAGTCGTGATCGTCCGGTCGGCGCACAGCGCCGAGGGCTACCTGCCGGTGGAGGTCGCCGCGTGATCGCGGGCCCCCGCCCACCCGTCTACGGGGTTTCGCCGGCCGTCTCGACGAATTGCACCCCCAGGCCCGAGATCGAGGATCCTCGCCGCGTCGCGCTCGATCAGGCGGGCAATGATCCACGCGCACGCGCCTTGATCCGAGACCTGGATGACTGTCTCGATCTGTGGGACATCTCGGAGGGCATCGCCGCCGATGATCCCGCCGAGATGATCCGTGCGGCGGGAAGCCCTGCTCGGGCCGCAACTGCATGGGGTCTTTCAGCGAGAACGGCGCAGCGGTTCCGAGCGTCGATTGGCGGCTGTGCACGTGAAGCAGGGAGTCGCGGATGAGGGATCTCCTGGCCGATCTCGCCCACGGGAACGGGGAATCGGTCAGGGAGGTTCTCCCGGGGCGACGGCGGTGCCACGATGCACGTGACAGGGGGTCTCGTGATCGCAATCGGGCTGGCCCTGGCGAGTTCCCTGGCCTGCGGGAGCGCCGACTTTGCGGGCGGCCTGGCGTCCCGCCGCGCACATGTGTTGCGTGTCGTGACGGCCGGGGCTCCCGCCGGTCTCGGGCTGTATCTCCTGCTGCTCCCTCTGGTCGGCGCGGCCTGGTCGCGCTCTGCGCTCGCCTGGGGCGCGGGGTACGGCCTGGCCTCGGCGGTCACCTTCGCGCTGCTCTACGAGACCCTGGCCCTCGGCCCCATGAGCGTCCTCGCGCCGCTCACCGCGGTGATTTCAGCGGTCGTCCCGGTCGGAGTGGGTCTCCTGGAGGGCGGGCGCCTTGCCAGCCCGGCGATCCTCGGACTGCTTGTGGTGATCTTCGAGGGTGATCTGGCTCCGGCGCGAGCGACGGAGCCGGCGGCGCCGACCGCTCGCCGCTGCCCACGGGTGACGAGCTTGAACCCCACGATGAGCGCCGCCATTGCCCACATGACCGGCAGCGAGAGCGAGGCGTGGAGCACCACCGCAGCCCCGACGACCGCCGAGCCGCGCACGCACGATCCCGCACGCGCGTAGGGATGGTCCGGCACGGGTGGCAGCGAGGCACGACGAGCGCGCGATCGGTCCTCGTCGCGACCGTGGTTCACCCTTCCCGCCATTCAGCCGTTGTCTGTCGAATAGCTGGTACCTTCGTAACTGCCCCGCCGGAAGTAGTACTACTTCCAACCCAGCTAGGACAACTGCGCCCCTCGCACCGCACCGCGCTGTCTGCGAAGGTCCGACTTGACCAGCCGCCGATGTCGGGCGGCCCTCAACGCAGCAGCGGAGCACACCAATGACCGACCGCACGGCCGTAAACGGGGACCTGGCCGACGACCTGGAGACGGTGACGTTCATACCGGGCGACCTCTCCAGGCCACTCGGGATCCGCATGACGGACTTGGACCAATCTCCCGGCGACGTCGCGCGCCGCGACCTCGCACGCTACTACCGGCTCCTCGACCTTGAGCTCGCACGCTTCGCCTTGAAGTCCGCAGACATCCTGACGCTGGTCATCAGCCTGCAGCCTCCTGTGCTAGGCACGCGCGCGGACGAGTTCGTGTGGGGGCTCAGAGACGATGCCATCGACCTGGACGATCTGGCGCGGAGCTTGGGCAAAGCAGGAGCGCCGCTGGTGAAACGACTCCGGCGACTTCCCACGGCCCGCATGCTGGCCCTCCTGGACGCGATCGAGCGCGTGGAGCCGAGCGCCGGGTTCATCGGCGCCTGGAGGGCATCGTTGCGGCGCGTCGGGCTGATCCGCGACTGACCTCAATGGGGAAGGTGGGCCCGGGACGCTTCTCGACGAATCGCCACGGCCCGCACCGATAATGACCCGGCGCTCACCGGCCCCAGGCTGGTGCCCTACGACGCGGAAGCGCACGACTCCTTCGTGGCTCTCGACGACGACGGGTCCGTGGGTACCTCGTGCGGGTCTCAGAGGGCGGCATCACGGCGAACATCCTGCGCGACCACCCTCCGAGCGACAAGGAGATCCGGGTCGCACTCCCCCTCCTCGAACGCGGCACGACTCCTCCACGGCGGTACGCGTGTGGCCATGCGTGCGCCCGCGCGTCCAGTGGCGGAGGTCGATCCCATGCTCACGGCTCGACGGACAGGGGTTGACACGAGCCCGATGTCGACGGTGCTCGGGCGTCGGCCTGATCGCCTCCACCGGGGGTGTACGGGCCGCGAGGGAACCCCGAGGGAACCCTAATGCCGCGGAGACCACGCTCGATGTACCTCGAGAGCTACCTGAACGACGGGGCACAGCGCGCCGCGGTGGGTCGGCGCCCCCTGACCCCCGCCACATACCTCTCCCAACAACTGCACGGTTCGGCGCGCACCCACGAGTATCTGTACCGGCGCGCGCTCATGCGCGCGCTCGACGAGGAAGTCAGGCAGGGGCGGGCCGTGGCCGTCCGTTCGGCGCGCGGGGCCGTGGCCTTCGCGTCCACGGCGGCTGCCGCCTGATGCGCCAGCGGCGGCGCCCAACCGGGGAGCACGACCTGCCCACCGCGAGCCCTAGGCCCGATCCTGGGACGGCGGGTGCAACGCGCGTGGCGGTGCAGGGGCTCCGCGCGCCTATGCGGCCGTCGCCCAGTGCTCGGAGAGCACCTCCGCCTGCTCGAGGACGGTGAGCGTCGCCCGCTCCTGCTTGTCGGGCGGGTAGCCGTGCTTGCGCAGGATGCGCTTGACCAGGACCCGCAGGTGGGCGCGGACGTTCTCGCGGACGGTCCAGTCGATGGTGACGTTGGCCCGCACCGACTCGACCAGCTCCCGCGCGATGGCCCGCAGCGCATCGTCGCCCAGCACGGCAACCGCGCTGTCGTTGGTCTCCAGGGCGTCGTAGAAGGCCAGCTCGTCCTCCGAGAGCCCGAGCGCCTCGCCCCGCGCGTCGGCAGCGCGCATCTCTCGTGCCAGGGCGATCAGCTCCTCGATCACCTGCGCCGTCTCGATGGCCCGGTTCTGGTAGGCGCGCAGGGCGCGCTCGAGCATGGCGGCGAACGAGCGGGCCTCGACCACGTTGCGGCGGGAGCGGGTCCGGATCTCGCCCGCGAGCAGCTTCTGGAGCAGCTCGACCGCCACGTTGCGCTGGGGCAGCTCGCGCACCTCAGCGAGGAACTCGTCGGAGAGGATCGAGATGTCGGGCTTGCGCAGACCCGCGGCGGCGAAGATGTCCACGATCTCGTCGGAGACGACGGCGCGAGAGACGATCTGGCGGATGGCGTGGTCGAGCTCCTCGTCGCTCCGCCGCTCGCCCGGCGCGCCCTTGACCAGGACCGCGCGCACCGCCTGGAAGAAGCCCACGTCGTCGCGCACCGCGAGTGCCTCGTCCGAGGGCACGGCGAGCGCGAACGCCCGGGAGAGCTCGGCCACCGCCCGTAGCAGGCGCGCCTTGCCGTCGTTGAGGGCGAGGATGTGCTCCTGCGCTTGCGGGAGGAGCGACACGCGCTCCGGGGCGCTGCCGATGGTCCAGCGCGACCAGTCGAAGCCGCGGAAGAGCCCGCGGCAGATCTCGACCTTCTCGCGCATGACGGCGATCGCGACGGCCTGGTCGAGGGCGGTCTCGCCGGTGCCGCCCGACTCGGTGTAGACCGCGAGCGCCTGGCGCAGCTCGTCGGCGAGGCCGAGGTAGTCGACCACGAGCCCGCCCGGCTTGTCGCGGAAGACGCGGTTCACCCGCGCGATCGCCTGCATCAGGCCGTGCCCGCGCATGGGCTTGTCGAGATACATGGTGTGGAGCGAGGGGGCATCGAAGCCGGTCAGCCACATGTCGCGCACGATGACCATGCGGAAGGGATCAGCCGGATCGCGGAAGCGCTGGGCGAGGGCCTCGCGGCGAGCCTTGTTCCGGATGTGCGGCTGCCAGTCGGAAGGGTCGGCGGCGGAGCCCGTCATGACCACCTTCAGCGCACCGGCGTCGTCGGTGTCGGCGGTCCATTCGGGGCGCAGCGCCGTGATCTCGCGGTACAGCGCCACCGCGATGCGCCGGCTCATGGTCACGACCATGGCCTTGCCGTCCATCACGTCGAGACGCGCCTCGAAGTGCGCCACGAGGTCACGGGCGACGAGGTGCAGCCGATGCTCCGACCCGACGACCGCCTCGAGCTGCGCCCACTTCGACTTCAAGCGCTCCTTGCGCTCGACCTCCTCGCCCTCGGTGGCCTCCTCGAAGTCGGGGTCGATGCGGGGACGTTCGGACTCCGCCAGGTCGAGCTTGGCCAGGCGGCTCTCGTAGTAGATCGGGACGGTCGCCCCGTCGGCCACCGCGCGCCCGATGTCGTAGACGCTGATGTAGTCGCCGAAGACCGCCCGGGTGCTCGCGTCGGTGGTCTCGATGGGGGTGCCGG
>JAJYJR010000232.1 GCA_021789355.1 Chloroflexota bacterium
GTGCTCCTGCGCCTCGGGCTCCTGTGTATCGCCCTGGCCGCGGCGCTCGCCGCGACCCTCGTCGGCGTCCTCGCCGCGCTCGTGCTCGCGGGCTCGCTCGCGCTGCTCCGGCGAGTCGCCGGCTGATTTCGGATGACCGGAACGGACCCCTGGCGCATCCTGGGTATCAGCCGTGGTGCCGACCCCACCGCCATCCGGGCCGCCTACCATCGCGAAGCGCTCCGACACCATCCGGACCGCGGGGGCGACGCCCGTCGCATGGCCGCGATCAATCGCGCATACGCGGCCCTACGAAGTGCCAGTACGACTCGGCCGGCTTCGACCCCTGACGCGAGACGTGCCCCGGCTGCCTCGGCTCAGGGCCCTGCGGGTCGACCGCCTGCAGATCAATCGGCAGAGGTCCGCCGCCAGCAGGGCATGTGCGAGCGTCGGGTCGGACAGTGGTCGCTCGTGTTCGCCGTCCTCATCGCCCTGGCCGCGTTCTGGGCGATGCGCCAGACGGAGGCCGTCCTGCTCGCGGGCGGCCTCCTCGCCGTGGTCGCGATCGCCGACCGACGCCCGTCGGGCGTCCCGTTCCACCCGGCTGAGGACACGTTGGATCTCGCCCTAGCGCTCTCCGGCTGGCTCCTCCGCCTCATGGCAAGCCCCAACCCCGATGGCTCGTCGCACATCAGCAGGCGACGGTGAAGCCGTGCACCGCTTGGAACCGGGCGAGGGCGTCGGGCGGGACGTGCCACTCGGCGCGCGATCCGACGACTGTGCGCTCGAGGATGCCTGCTGCGCCGAGTTCGGTGAGATAGCGGTCTGCTCTCCGTTGGCTGCGACCCGTGCGCGTGCCCCAAGCCCTCGCCGCGAGGCTGGGGCTGCGAACTCCACCGCGGCTTCCGGCGACGTCGTCGCCGTACATGAGCGCGCACAACAGGTCGAGCTCGGCGATGAGGTCGTCGTGGACCTCGGGCTGGTAGCCCTCGATCGGCGTGGTGGTCCGTCCGAGGGACATCGGGACCGAGGCGCCAGAGGCCGTCGCCCGCGGGCGGATCGGCGGTGGCGGGATGCGTTGCGGCATGGGCGCCGTGGACCGAGAACCGATCGGCCCCACGAGGATGAGCGTGCCATCAGGACCCTCCTGGTACCACCACCACGGATGGCCGTCGTGGCCGAGCTCGAAGAACTCGCTCCACGCGTCCTCGCCAACGACGAGGCGACGCAGCGGAACGACCGCGGCGCGGTTGAGGAACCGCATTCCGAGTTCGGCGAGGAGCGGGGCGAGGGGACGTCCGGCCATTGCCGATGCTCGTCCGTCGCGATCAGGCCGCAAGTCCTACCCGCGTCCGTGCGTGAGCGCCTTGCGCGCAAGGTGGCATGCACAAGGCGCCCCCGTTTCAGGCGTGACACCCGGCGCAGCGGAACCCGCATGGTGCGGGCGTGCACCGCTTCCGTGAGCGCCTCACTTGCGCATTGCAGACCCTCGCCGAACCTCCGCCAGCCCCAGGTCATGGGCTCGCAGCGGAGCACACCAATGTCGTTCGTGGTGACCGATCTGGACATCAGTTCCGAGGCTCGCGCACTCGTGGATTCCATCGCGGACGAGCTCGCGGCAGTGCTGGCCTATCGCCGTGAGCGCGCGGCACGGGATGCCGCCACTGCCGACGAGAAGGTTGCCGTCGGCGTCGAGCATGTGAAGGCAGCTGCCTAAGCTCCTTGTGTCCCGAGCGCGCGGGAGTGTCGGGCCATGCTCAGCTCTCGTGCCCGAGTGATCGCATCGGAGGCGACGGCGTCCGGCGGGATCCGATACCGCTTGTGCCGGCCCTCTCCCGTCCGCTCGCTCGGGACCTGTCCCGTACGCACGAGCCCGAGTACGGTCCGGTAGCCCAAGCCAGTCCGCTTCGCGACTTGCGCGATAGTCATTGGCCCATCCGCCGGTGGAAGCGGCGTAATCCTTCTGGGGGGAGGCAGGCCCGCGTGCGCCTCGACCCACCACCTGGGGATGTGGTAGCGGCCGAGTCGAGGTGCATCGGTCTTGTCCGCCGGGATGATCCCCGCGCGCAGGCAGCGGCTCACGGTGGACCTCGACCATCCCGTGGTCTCGGAGACCTCAGCTGGGCTCAGCCAGTCCCGCTCCTCGGCTCCCGCCTCCTCCCACACTCCGGCCATCCGGGCAACGAGACGTATCTCCTCGATGAGCGGTGTGTACGTGAACGTCGGACGTCGCGTGTCCTGGTCGAGGTCTACACGGACCAGGATCCGTCGCAGGACGGGCACCAGCATCTTGACCTCGGCGGGGTCGGCAGGCTGGGCTGGCAGGATCTCGGCGAGGTGCGATAGCAGTTGCCGCTGCTCCGACAGGCCGGTGATCACCAGCTCGGGAGGGTCGTTCGGGATCTCGGCGAGGCGGGCGCGCAAATCCCGGATCTGGGCCCGATACTCCTCCTCGGTAAGCCCGTCCGCGTCGAACTTGACGTTCGCCTTCTGGATCAGCCGCTGGATCTCCTTTCGATTCCTCTGGTTTCGCTCGACCTCCCGGTGCCGCCTCGGAGTCCTGCTCGCCTTCTCGATTCGGGCGATCTGCTCATCGTTGAAGGCCATCTGCGAGAGGTCCCGCCGCAGCGCCGCCAGCAGCACGTCCTCGCGGACGGTCGTCCAGGCATGCTTCCTGTTCTTGGGGTTGTCACAGTCGTAGTACCGGGTCTTGTGACGATCGACCTTCTCCGAACCGGACATGCGGCTCGCGCAGAAGGGGCAGTGCACGAGGCCACGGAAGAACCATGGCCGCCGCGCAGTGTGGGTCGGCTCTCCCCCAGGCCCCATCGATATGACCAGGTCATAGAGGTCGGCCCCGACCTGCTCCCGGTTCCGAAGGTTGGAGCGGAGGCCGTCCGGGCTGACTTCTCCCAGAAGGGCCCGCATGACGGAGCTGGATGCGAGTCCGAGCTTCCGCCCGATCTGGCGCCATGACCACCGAGCGGCGCGCAGCTGGTAGGCCTCCCGCAGCACGGCCATCGACCGGGGCCCATCACTCTCGTCGGGGACGAAGAAGCTCTTCTTGCGAGCCGCCGCCCGTTCTTCCGCCTCGGTGTAGTTCTTCACGTAGTCGAGGCGTCGCCAACCGAGCGGGTCCTTCCCCCACGCCACGCCGCGCTGGCGTGCCTCCGTGATCGCCTTCGACGCCGTCTCGGCAGTATGGTCAGCTTGGTACTTGGCGAATTCGGCGATGTTCGACAGGAGCGTCCAGTACATTGGCATCCACGGCACGAGCCATCGCTGCGCGTCCGCCAGGACCAGGACTCCTTGCTCCTTGAGGCGGTTCACCAAGGTGAGGACTCGCCCCGGATCGTCGCGGTTGAAACGATCCCAGTCCCCAACAAGTACGGCCTTGATCTTGCCCGCCTCGGTCAGCTCGATCGCACGCTCGATGCCCGGTCGCCGCTTGGCCTTCCGACCCGAGACCATCCTCTCGGACACGATCTCGTACGGCTGGAGAGAGAAGTACTCGCAGCCGTTGCGCAGGGCTGTGTCCTGCCACTCCTCGGTCCAGACGACAGCGGCTTCCGGACGTGGCGAGTAGCGTTTCAGCAGCAGCGCAGGGTATGGACCAGGGCCACCGAGGAAGCGCTGCATCTCGGTCCGAATGTCGGTCATCGGTCGCCTATCCTACCATCACATCCGGATAGTTTAGGTAGATTTCGCATATGTTACAGGCGTCTACTACAGCGTGGACATCCTGCCCGGCTGGATGCAGGTGGTCTCGCGCTTCTCGCCGGCGACCTACGTGCTCGACGCCGTGCGGCAGGGGCTCGTGGATGACGTGCCCGCCACGTCGCTCCTGGGCGACGCGTGGCCGCTCGTCGCGATGGGAATCGTGCTGATCCCCGCCGGCCTGTGGGTCTTCGGGCGCGCCGAGCGCTACGCCAAGCGCACCGGCCGCCTCAAGCGGGTCGGCTGACCGATGGGTGACGTGATCGGTCCCCTGACGTGCGCTGCCTGGGGCTGGGACGAGGCCTGGGAGTCGGCATTCGCGCCGTTCGCCCTGTCCGGCCTCGCCCCGGCCCGGGTCGTGGCGCAGCACCGCGGCCGCTGGATCCTCGTCGGCGAGGGTGGCGACCGCGGCGAGGTCGGCGCGGTGCCGACCGGCCGGCTCCGCCGCGAGGCGGGGGATGGGCAACTGCCCGCGGTGGGCGATTGGGTGGGGCACCTGCCACCCGTGCACGACGGCGACGCGCGCATCGACGCCGTGCTGCCGCGCCGCTCGGCGTTCCTCCGCCGCGCGCCCGGGTCGCGTGCCGGTTCGCAGGTGATTGCGGCCAACATCGACACGCTCTTCGTCGCCACGTCGCTCAACGCCGAGCTCAACCCGCGTCGTCTCGAGCGGTACATCACCATGGCCCGGCAGTCGGGTGCCGAGCCCGTCGTCGTGCTCACCAAGGCCGACCTGCCGGCCTGCTCCTCCCGTGGCGCGGGGGATCTGTCCCGGGACCTGGGCGTGCCGGTCGCGACCGTGAGCGCGCGGAGCGGGAGCGGGCTCGACGACCTGTCGCCCTGGCTGATCGCGGGCCGCACCGTCGCGCTCGTCGGCTCGTCGGGCGTCGGCAAGTCCACGCTCCTCAACCGGCTGGCGGGTGCGGAGCTCATGGCGACGCGCGAGATCCGCGAGGACGACGCCCGCGGCCGCCATACCACGACGCACCGCGAGCTGTTCCGCCTCGCCACCGGCGTGCTCGTGCTCGACACGCCCGGCATGCGCGAGTTCGGCGTCTGGGACGCGGACGAGGGGCTGGACGAGACCTTCGCCGACATCGCCGATCTCGCGTCGCGCTGTCGCTTCGCCGACTGCCGCCACGAGCGGGAGCCGGGCTGCGCGGTCATGGGGGCCATCACGGAGGGCTCGCTCGATCCGGGTCGGCTGCGGAGCTATCGGCGCCTGGGCCGGGAGCTGGCCGATCAGCCGTCGGCCCCGGAGCTGCGCGAGCGACAGCGCCAGTTCTCGAAGGTCGTGCGCCGGATCTCGGCCGAGCACATGGCGCGCCGGATCTACAGGGGCTGACCATCCGCGAGTCGCGCGGCGGTGCCCCGTTGGCGTGACCGCGGGCCCGACGACCGTCAGGGGATCGCCGGCAGCCCCGTCAGCGACAGCCCGTACAGCGTTCCGGAGCCCTGGATCGGCGATCCGCCGTCGGCCGTGAGCCAACCACCGCCGAGTGAGGGCGCGGCACCCACGATGAGCGACGGGAGCCCACGAATCACCGCATCGGTCGGAGCTCCCTGCCGCGCACGCAGAGCGGCCCGGCTGCCTCGCGATCGAGCGGCGTCGTGCGCTGAAGGCCGATGGGGGCGCGCATGCCGGTGCGGCACCGGTCATGCGCCGGCGGTGCGACCATGGACGACGCATGGGCCCGAAGACAGCGTCCCCGCGCCCCGGCGGGGGGGCGGGGACGCGACCGGCGGCCGTCGTCGCGGCCGGGACCGCCAGCATGGGAGCGCAGCAGTGAACAGCCAGCAACCGCAAGACCGCATTCCGCTCGCGCAGCGCCCCGCCTGGCAGGAGCTGCTCGCCCATGGCGACCACGTCCGCGATCTGCACCTCCGCGACCTGTTCGCCGGCGATCCGGGCCGGGGAACCCGCCTGACGGCCGAGGCCGCCGGCCTGTACCTCGACTACTCGAAGCAGCGGGTGACCGACGAGACCCTGCGCCGGCTGATCGCGGTGGCCGAGAGCGCCGGGCTGCGGGCGCGGATCGAGGCGATGTTCGGCGGCGAGCACATCAACGTCACCGAGGACCGCGCCGTCCTCCACGTGGCACTCCGGGCGCCGCGCGGCGTGTCGATCGTCGCCGACGGCGAGGACGTCGTGCCCGGAGTTCACCGGGTCCTGGACCGGATGGCCGACCTGGCCGACCGGATCCGGTCCGGCGCCTGGCTGGGCCACACGGGCCGCCCGGTCCGCAACATCGTCAACATCGGCATCGGCGGCAGCGACCTCGGCCCCGTCATGGCCTACGAGGCACTCCGCGCGTACGCCCGGCGGGACCTGACGGTCCGGTTCATCTCGAACGTCGACGCGACCGACTTCGTCGAGGCGACCCGCGACCTCGACCCGGCCGAGACCCTGTTCATCGTCTCGTCGAAGACGTTCACCACGCTCGAGACGATGCGCAACGCGCGCACGGCGCGGGCCTGGGTCGTGGGCGCGCTGGGGGACGAGGCGGCCGTGGCCCGCCACTTCGTCGCGGTCTCGACGAATGCCCGTGAGGTGGCCGCGTTCGGGATCGACACCGGCCACATGTTCGGCTTCTGGGACTGGGTCGGCGGGCGCTACTCGATGGACTCCGCGATCGGACTCTCGACGATGATCGCCGTCGGGCCGGAGCGGTTCCGCGAGCTCCTGTCCGGGTTTCGGGCGATGGACGAGCACTTCCGATCGGCGCCGTTCGAGCGCAACCTGCCGGTGCTGATGGGCCTCCTGGCCGTCTGGAACACGGACGTCCTGGGCGCCGAGACGCTCGCCGTGCTGCCGTACGAGCAATACCTCAAGCGCTTCCCGGCCTACCTCCAGCAGCTCACGATGGAGTCGAACGGCAAGCACGTGACCCTCGGCGGCCGGCCGGTGGACGTGCAGACCGGGCCGATCGTCTGGGGCGAGCCCGGCACGAACGGCCAGCACTCCTTCTACCAGCTCATCCACCAGGGGACGCGGCTCGTCCCGGTCGACGTCATCGGCTTCGCCCGGAGCCTGAACCCGCTCGAGGACCACCACGACCTGCTGATGGCCAACGTGTTCGCCCAGACGGAGGCGCTCGCGTTCGGCCGGACGGCCGACGAGGTCCGCGCGGAGGGAACGCCCGAGTGGCTCGTGCCGCACCGCGTCTTCGAGGGAAACCGGCCGTCGAACACGATCCTCGCCGAGGAGCTGACGCCCGCGACGCTGGGGTCTCTCGTCGCGCTCTACGAGCACAGCGTCTTCACGCAGGGCGCGATCTGGGAGATCGACTCGTTCGACCAGTGGGGCGTCGAGCTCGGCAAGGTCCTGGCCACGCGCGTGGCCGGCGAGCTGCGCAGCATTGACGAGCCGGAGCTGACCCACGACTCGTCGACCAACGCCCTCATCCGGCGCTACCGCGCGTCCGCACGCCCCGGCTCCGCCTCCCGGTAGCGCCAACGCGGTGCGGAACACGCACGGGCGGCTCGGCGAACAGGCCGGCGGCGCGGCGAGCGCACGGGCGCGCGGCGCGCACGCCGGGGTCAGTGCACGGCCGCGCCGAGCACCGAGCCGATCGCGAAGGTCACGGCGGCCGCGAGGCCCCCCAGCATCGCCTGCCGAAGGCCGGTGCGGAGCGGGTGGCGATGGGTGAGGCGGCTCACGCCGAGCCCGACCGCGAACAGCGCGACGATCGAGACGAGGAGGCTCGTCGGAACCGCGAATGCCGCCGGGAGGGAGAGCAACGGGAGCAGCGGGACCAGCGCACCGCACGCGAAGGCGAAGAGCGATCCCAGTCCGGCGGTCAGCGGCGAGCCCATCGTATGGGCCGAGAGGCCGATCTCGTCGCGCACGAATGCATCGAGCGCATGCTGCGGGTCGGCCATCAGCCGGTCGACCACGAGGGCCGCCTCGGGCAGCGACAGGCCCCGGCTCTCGTAGATCTCCACCAGGATCGCCCGTTCCTGCTGCGGCGTGTAGCGGAGCTGACGCCGCTGCAGCTCGACCTGGTGGTCGAGCAGCTCGCGCTGCGAGCGCACCGAGACGTACTCGCCGACGGCCATCGAGAAGCTCCCGGCCAGGAGGCCCGCGACGCCCGCGACGAGGACCGCATGGGGGTCCTCCGACGCGGCGGCGGCCACGCCGACGATCAGCGAGAGGTTCGTCACCAGGCCGTCCGTCGCGCCGAACACGACCGGCCGCAGGATGGTGGCGCCCCGGGTCTCGTGCGGGCTGGTCGGGGCGGCGAGCGCGCGAGCGACCTCGTCCGCGAGCGACCGCAGCCACGTCACCGGTCCGACTGCGGGGTGTCGGCCGCCGCCATCGCCGACGGTCGGCGGTTGCCCGACGGGGTGCGGCGACGTCATGGCGAGCACGGCATGGCGGGCGTCATCCGCGGGCGTGAGGCGGACCGCGACGCCGATCTCCTCCAGCATCCGGAGCATGTCCGGGCCCATCACCCGCGCCACGACCACCTGCACGTCGTGGGCGCGCAGGAACCGCGCGACACGCGCGTGATGGGTGCCGTCCGGCTCGATCTCGTGCAGGCGGTCCCACCCGACGGCGAACTCCTGCCAGGCGACCAGCACGCCGTCCGCCACGCCGGCGATCGCCACGCGGGCGGCTCGTCCGCAATGCGCGTCGACCTGCCCGTCTCCGGTCACCGGCACGCAGGCGACGGTCGTGGGGCGGGCGACGATCGTCGGGCCCGCATGCTCGGGCGCCCGCTCCCGGTTCCCGGGTACCTGGCTCGTGGGAAACGCGTTCATATGTCTGAGTCATATATAGGGTGGACCCACTGGGGAGGGCAGTGCCGAACGGACCAACCGCGATCGCGAACCGCGCCGCCGATGTCGCCTGCGTCCGTGGGCGTGCCCGCGGCGCCGCCACCTGTGAGATCAGGCCCGGCGCTCGAGATCGGCGACGAACGCGGCGCCCAGGCCGCCGGTCCCGGCCGCCACGAGCTCCGCGCGTGT
>JAJYJR010000233.1 GCA_021789355.1 Chloroflexota bacterium
ATCCGTGTGGCAGGGGATCCAAAGTGAAGCCGCCAAGGTCGGCGCCCACGCAACCCTGTACGACGGGCAGTTCTCAGCTTCAGTGCAGTTGAGCCAGGTGGAGGACGCCACGACGTCGGGCAAGTTCAATGGCTTCGCCATCGTGGCCAACGACACGGTCGGTATCGCGAGCGCGATTCAGAGCGCGTGGCAAACTGCGAAGATCCCTACCGTGACCACGCTGTTCCCGATCGGGCCGAATCTCACCACGCTGCAGCCGCAGGTCCCTGGCATCATCGGAACGATCGCTCGGCCCCCGGCAGATGGGGCCAAGCTGCAGGCGGATTCCCTCATTCAGTATTGTCAGAACATCAACCCGTGTCGGGTCGTGATCCTGATCGGCCAGCTGCAGTATCCCTTCGATAAGGTCCGCTACGATGCGTACTTGTCCGACCTCAAGCCGCACTCAAACATCCAGGTCGTGGCGATGGGACAAGGCAACTACGACCGCGACACCTCACTGAAGGTAATGCAGGACATCCTGCAGGCACACCCGCAGATCAATGCCGTGCTGTCCAACGCCGACCAGCAGACCGAAGGCGCGGTGCTTGCCCTGCAAGCTGCTGGGATCGATCCGAAGTCTATCTTCCTCACCGGGGCGGGTGCCACGGAGGCGGGAGTCGCCGCGGTGCGTTCCGGTGAATGGACAAACCTCTTGGCCGATTATCCGTTCTCGATGGGGGTTAGCGCGGTCGACACCCTGGTGAAGTACCTCCAGGGTCAGACCCAGCCCGTGGTCATCAACGAGGACACGTTCGAGCCGTTCAGTCCGCTGCTCACCCAGGACCTCCTGAAGGCCCATCCGGATTTCATTGGTCAGTGGAAGGGCTGACGCCCCCCTCGGCGGGGCCCGTCGTACGGCTCCGTGGCCTCTCCAAACACTTCGGCGCGACACGCGCCCTGGTGGACATCGACCTCGATATCGCACCGGGCAGCGTGCACGGTCTTGTCGGTCAGAACGGGGCGGGCAAGAGCACGCTAGGCAAGATCCTGAGCGGGATCCACGAGCGCGACTCCGGCGACTTCATCGCCTTCGGCGATGCCGTTCGGCACTGGTCGCCGCGAGCCGCGCTCGCGCGCGGAATCGCCATGATCCAGCAGGAACTGTCCCTCGTGCCGGAACTGACTGTGGCGCAGAACGTGTTCCTGGGTATCGAGCAGCATCGGCTTGGGCTGCTCACGGAGCGCGAGGTCGAGCGGTTTGATGCCTTGAACGATCAGGTCGGCTTTCGATTGAACCCGACTGATCGGGTACGCAGCCTGAGATTCGCGGACCGCCAGAAGGTGGAGATCCTGAGGGCGTTGGCACGGAACGCGAAGCTGATCGTCATGGATGAGCCAACCTCGGCGCTCACCGTGGACGAGGCGGACCACCTGCACCAGATCATCGGTCGACTTGCGGCTGACGGGCGCACGGTGGTCTACATCAGCCACTTCCTGAACGAAGTGCTGCAGACGTGCGGCGTCGTGACCACGATGCGTGATGGACAGGTCGTGCGGACCGCACCCGCGACGAAGGAGACCGAAGGCAGTCTGGTCATGGCCATGGTCGGCCGGTCCGTCGAGATCGCTTTCCCGAGCCGGCGCCCACCGCGCGTCGAATCCGGCGCGCCCATGTTGCGTGTCGAACACCTGCGCGCCGCGCCGACCGTGCTCGACGTGACGTTCGAGGTCCATCCGGGAGAGATCGTTGGCCTGGCCGGGCTCGTGGGCAGCGGCCGCAGTGAGGCCCTGCGAGCGGTGTTCGGCGCAGATGTAGGTGACGGGGGACTGGTGGAGTTCGAATCGGGGCCGTACGCGCGTCGGACGCCCTTGCGCTCGATTCGACGGGGCATCGCCATGCTCCCTGAGGACCGTCGTGGACAAGGCCTCGTGGCCAGCATGTCGGTGCGCGAGAACATCAGCCTGCCAAGCATGGCGCAGTTTACGAGGTGGGGTCTCGTGAACCGACGCAAAGAAACGAGTGCGATCGTGCGGCTGCTCCGCGAGCTGGCGGTGGTCCCGCAGCGTCCCGACGAGGACATCATGACCTTGTCCGGCGGCAATCAGCAGAAGGTGCTCCTGGGTCGGTGGCTTGGTGTGACGCCGAAACTCCTGCTGCTCGACGAGCCGACCCGAGGCATCGATGTCGGGGCCAAGCAGCAGATCTATGAAACGATCGTCCAACTGGCGGAACGCGGCCTCGGCATCGTTCTCGTGTCCTCGGAGCTGGAGGAGGTCATGGGTCTGTCCGATCGCGTCTACCTCATTCGTTCCGGTCGGACGCTAGGCATGGTGGACCCGCAAGAGGCGACTCTCGATCAGGTGCTGTTCCGCCTCTTCGGTCTGGCGGCCCAGACTCAAACGGCATGAACACGCCCTCGAGCGCGTCGGGAGGCGTCCCGGAGGTTGCCGTTGCGCAGTCGGCTCGACGGCGGGTCACGACCCCGGCGGTGCTCGACTTCATGGCCGCGAATGCGGTGCTCGTGCTCTTCGTGGCTGTGTTCGTCTGGTTGTCGATCGCGAGCAATGCCTTCCTGAAGCCGCAGAACATCATCAACATCCTGAATCAGAACGCCCCGCTCGCGATCGTCGCCACCGCCGGTACGTTCGTCATCATCAGCGGCGGATTCGACCTCTCCACAGGCGCGATGTTCGCGATCTCGAACGTCGTCGCGGCCTGGCTCGCGGTCAACGTCAACCCAAGCTTCGGGCTCGTCGTGGCCCCCCTCGCCGGTGCGCTGCTCGGCTTGGTCAACGGCCTCATCATCACGCGGTTTCGCATCCACTCGTTTCTCGCAACCCTAGCCACGAGCCTCATGTACCAGAGCCTCGCCTTGTTCATCACCGGCGGGTTCCTCATCGCAGTCAACGAGACGCCGGCGTTCACCGTCCTCGGCAGAGGGCAGATTGGCCCCATCTATGTGGCGATCTTTGTGCTTGCGGCGTTCGCGGCGGCCATGGTCGTGCTCCTCAATCGGACGCCGTTCGGCCGCTACGTTTTCGCGGTCGGCGGCAACCAGGAGGCAGCACTGCTCTCGGGGGTCCAGGTCAACCGGATCAAGATCTGGGCCTTCACCCTGAGCGGCTTGGCCGCCGGCCTGGCGGGCACGATCCAGGTGTCTCGCATCGCGAGTGGCGAGCCGACAGCCGGCGCCGACATCACGCTCGACGCCATAGCCTCGATCATCTTGGGCGGGACCAGCATCTACGGAGGGGCCGGGGCGATCTGGCGCTCGCTCGTCGGAGTCTACCTGCTGGCACTCATCGGGAATGGCTTCAACATCCTGAACGCCAATCCGTTCTTCATCGACCTGACCACCGGGATCATCATCGTGGGCGCCGTCGCGCTGAGCGCCTCCCGGCGAACCCGCTGAGCACAGGGACAGCACTGGAGGCGACGCGATGGGATCGAGCACCGTGCATGGCCCGACGAGGGAGTCGCTGGGCGGGCTGCGTGTAGCAGTGGACGTGGGTGGGACGTTCACCGATGCCGCCGTCCTTGATGAGTCGTCACGCACGGTGCATTTCGACAAGGTCGCGACGACGCCTGCAGATCCGGCGCTCGGCGTGCTCGACGCGTTACGCAAGGCCGGCGTGGACCCGCGTCGGGTGGCGCGCGTGTTCATCAACGGGAACACTCTCGCCCTCAATGCCTTGCTCACCCGCACGGGGGCGTCGTTGGCCTTGGTCACGACCGAGGGATTCCGCGACGTGTACGAGCTCGGCCGGACCGACCGCAGCGTCATGTACGACATCACCTACCACAAGCCGCCGAGTCTCGTTCCTCGCCGCCTCGCCTTCGAGGTGCGGGAGCGCATGGACTTCGAGGGCCGCGTCGTGCTCCCGCTCGACGAGGAGTGCGCCGCGCGCGTGGCCGGCGCCGTGACTGCGGCCGGCGTCCGCGCGGTCGCCATCTGCTTCCTGCACTCGTACGCGAACCCCGCACACGAGCGACGCATGGCCGACATCCTGCGTCAACACTGCCCAGGGATCGAGGTGACGGTGTCCCATGAGCTGGTCCGGGAGTACCGGGAGTACGAGCGCACCAGCACCGCGGTCATCGATGCGTATGTCAAGCCTGTGGTTCGCGGGTATCTCGAGCACCTGCGTGGAGAACTGGAGACGCGGGGGTTCACCGGGCGGGCCCTGGTGTCCCGCTCGGGCGGCGGGGCGATGACGTTCGAGGCAGCCGCACAACAACCGGCCCACCTGGTCCTCTCGGGACCGGCGGGCGGCGCCATCGGGGCGGCCGCCTTCGCCACGGCCGTCAACGAACCCAATCTCGTCACGATCGACATGGGCGGCACGAGCCTCGATGTGTCGCTCATTGTGGGCGGCACGCCGACGACGCAGAACGAAGCCACACTCGAGGGACTGCCGATCTCGCTGCCCGCGCTGAATATCCGCACCATCGGCGCTGGCGGCGGATCGATCGCCTGGCTCGACGAGGCGGGCCACATGCAGGTGGGGCCCCGCAGCGCGGCGGCCGTTCCCGGACCCGCGTCGTATGCCCGCGGCGGCACCGAGCCCACGGTCACCGACGCCGCGCTCTACATCGGGTACCTCGGTGAGCACACGGCACTCGGCGGCGAGCTGCTGCTGCACCGCGACTTGGCCGCGGCCGCAATCGAACGCCTGGCGGCGGCGATGGGCCTCGACGCGCCTACGGTCGCACTCGGGATCTGGACGATCCTCGGGGTTCGAGTGACCGGTGCGGTCCGTGAGATCACGATCGAGCAGGGCCACGACCCCGCCGACTTCGCGCTGCTCGCGTTCGGCGGCGGGGGTGGGCTGATCGCCAGCGACGTGGCGCGACAGCTGGGAATCCCCAAGGTACTCGTGCCGCCTGGACCGGGCGCCTTCTGCGCCTTCGGCATGCTCTTTACCGATGTCATCCACGACTTCGCGCAGACGCGGGTGGTCGAGCTGCTGCACGCCGATGCCGCAGACCTGACGGCCCTGTACGCGGGGCTGGAGACGCGCGGTCGGCAAGCGCTGGACGCGGACGGCTTCGACGTCGCCGACTCGACGCTCCTGCGCAGCGCGAGCCTGCGTTTCGCGGGCCAGGAGCATACCGTGGATATCGAGATCCCCGGCGGGAACCTCACCGATGCGGCGCTCGCGGAGGTAGGAGAAGCCTTCGGACGTGTGCACCTGGAACGCTATGGGCACCGCATGGACGATCCTGTCGAGCTGGTCACGGCCCGTGTGCGGGCGATCGGGCGGGTGCCGAGGCCCGACCTCCCCCTGGCCGGACACGGAGACGTGTCCCGTGCTCGGCGCGGTGTTCGCAGCGTCTATCTCGGTGTGGCGGCAGGGTCGGTGGACTATGCCGTCTATGGCCGTGAGCATCTCGGCCGCGGCGATGTCATCCGCGGGCCGGCCATCATCGAGGAGTACACCGCAACCACCGTGATCCACGAGGCCGACGTGTGCACGGTCGGCGAGCACGGCGAACTCACGATCGCGATCGGGGCACAGGAGCACAGGACACGCAGGGGACGGTGATGAAGACTGTTGACCCGATCACCGTCGAGGTGATCCGCCATCGCCTGTTGTCGGCGGCCCGCGAGATGGCCACCAACCTGATGCGCACCGCCTACAACACGATCGTGTACGAGATCCGCGACTTCGGGCTCGGCATCTATGATCGCCAGGGCCGCATGGTGGCCGAGGCGCCTGGGCTGACGATCTTCCTGCGCGCCAACGACTTCGCCTTGCGCTCGGTGGTTGATTTCATCGGCCACGAGAACATGCATGCGGGCGACGTGTTCCTCCTCAACTACCCCTACTGGAGCTCCGCCCACACGCTCGACATGTTTGTCTGTTCTCCCATCTTCTTGCGCCAGCGTCTGGTCGGGTTCACGGGGGTCCGTATCCACTGGCTCGATCTCAAGGCCCGCTACGCCGGGTACTGCCTGGACACGACCGACATGTACCAAGAGGGGATCGTCTTTCCCTGCACCCGGATCTACCGCCGGGGGGAGCTGAACGACGACGTCGTCAATCTCCTCAAGTTCAACAGCCGGTTTCCCGACCGTGTGCTCGGTGACATGCACGCCCAGATCTCGGCTTGCCGGATCGGCGAACGGCGCACTGCCGAGATCATCGAGGAGTACGGGTTCGAGGTCTACGAGGCCGCCATCCAGCAGATCATGGACCATGGCGAGCGTTTGGCCAGACGCAAGCTCGCGGAGTTGCCGACCGGGACCTGGTCGGCCGAGGACTACATGGACGGCGACGGCGTGGACGATCGCCTTGTCAAGATGAAAGCCACCGTGACCGTGACGCCCGACGAGATGATCGTCGACTGGACCGGCTCGGATCCGGCCGTCAAGGGCCCCATCAACCTCCCGTTCGGGCAGACCGTGGGGGTTGCCAGCCTCGTGTTCAAGGCCGTCACGACGCCAGACACACCCGCCACCGACGGCAACTTCCGGCCGCTGCGGGTCATCGCGCCTCCGGGCAGCCTGATGCATGCCGTCCCGCCCGCCGCGACCTTCACGCTCTGGACCGGCCTGCTGGCCGGCGAGGTCATCCTGAAGGCGCTCGCGCAGGGCATGCCTGACCACGTGCCAGCCTGCTCGGGCGGAGACGTGTGCTCGATGATGGGCCTGGGAGTGAACCCGCGCACCGGACGGGCGTGGCTCGAGGCGACCAATGAGGGAGTGGGCTTCGGGGGTTTCGCCGGTGGCGATGGCGAGAACGGCATCATGATGCTCGCCGAGCCGGGCTGCCGGAACAATCCCGTCGAGGTGCTCGAGACGAAGGCGCCGCTCTTCATCGAACAGTACGGGCTGCGAGTGGACTCGGGTGGCCCAGGGCTGCACCGGGGCGGTCTCGGCATTTCCCGGGCCTACCGGTTTCTCGCCGACTCCACCGCCGCGATGATGGTGTACAAGACCCGCACCCGCCCGTGGGCGATCGGTGAAGGTCAGAGCGGTGAGAACAACCACGTGATCCTCAACCCGGGCACCGATCGCGAGGAGCAGCGTGGCGGGCTGTATCGGCCCATGGCCGCCGGCGAGGTCCTGCTGAACAACTCGGGAGGCGGCGGCGGGTGGGGTGATCCATTCGAGCGAGAGCCCTCAAAGGTGCTCGCGGACGTCCGGGAGGGATACGTCTCACGGGACGCCGCACGGCGCGACTATGGCGTCTCGATCGACGTCCATCGCTGGGTGGTCGATGAGGAGGAGACGGCGCGTCTGAGGAGTGCGCCTCATCCACCCGCCCCACTGCTGGTCGCTGACGCGCCCGGCCCGCGACCGCTCGTTGCCGGTCACGACTGATGCACGCCGCACCAGCCACGGGCGCCCGAGACCTCATCATTCGGGACGTCGCCGTGCTTGATGGCACCGGTCGCGAACCCACAGGGCGGAGCGACGTCCTCGTCGAGAATGGTCGAGTGGCCTCACTACGGCCTGCTGGATCGCCCGTCCCGACGCGCGACGCTTCTACCGTGGACGGGGCTGGGTGCACACTGCTCCCCGGCCTGACGGATGCGCACGTGCACTTCGCGCTCATCGGGCCCCACGGTGACCACGGTGCCGAGGATTGGGTTTCGCACGTCCTCAGGGTCGGCGCGATGATCTCGACTGCCCTCGATGAAGGGTTCACCACGGTGCGGGACGCGGGCGGTCTGGATCCGGCTTGGGCCCGTGCCGTATCAGCGGGGCTCCTCCGCGGGCCCCGCATCCTGCCGTCGGGGTCCGTGCTCTCGCAGACTGGCGGGCACGGGGATCTCCGCGCGCAGCACGAGTCGCTCCACGCTGCAGCCTCGATCCCCGGTCTCGTGGCGCGCCCCGAGATCGTCGACGGGGCGAACGAAGTGCGCCGCCTCGCTCGCGAGCAATTGAGGAAGGGCGCCACCCAAATCAAGTTGCTCGCATCAGGGGGGATTGTGTCGCCCACCGATCCCTTCGACAGTCTGCAGTTCAGTCGGGACGAGATCGCGGCCGCCGTGGAGGTAGCACGCAGCTGGGGCACGTACGTGCTGGCCCACTGTCATACCTCCCCAGCTGTGGACGTTGCGTTGGACGCGGGCGTCCGCTCCATCGAACACGGATCGATCCTCAGCCCTGCAACCGCACGACGGATGGCTGACCAGGGTGCGTTCATGGTGCCGACCCTCCAGGCGCTCGAGATGCTCGCCACATATCCGGAGCGTTGGAGTCTGGCCCCCGAGAAGGTGGCGCGGCTGCGCTCGATCGCGGACCACGCCGCCGAGAGCGTTCGGATCGCAGAGGAGGCTGGGGTCGCCATCGGATCCGGGTCGGACGTGGTGGGGCCATGGCAGGGCCGTCGCGGCGAGGAGATCGTGCTGAAGGCCCGCATCTTGGGCGCCCATAAGGCGATCCTGAGCGCGACCAGCACGAACGCCGCCCTCTTCAACCTCAACGATCGGATCGGGACAATCGAGCCAGGCAGAGATGCGGACCTGATCTTGGTCGCCGGGGAGCCGCTCGATCATGTCGAGCTGCTTGCCGATCCGGGGTCCATTCCCCTCGTGATACAAGCCGGGGTAATCGTCAAGGATTCGGAGGGCCGGGTTGACGGTGGAATCCCCTGACTGGGTCGGGCCATGCAGCCCTCGCCTGGCGCACTGACGATAGGCGACCCGCTGAACGAGACGCCATGCTGAACGC
>JAJYJR010000234.1 GCA_021789355.1 Chloroflexota bacterium
GGCTTCCGTAGGCCACCAGGTCGACGGCGAGCCCGCCCAGCCCCGCGAGCTGTGAACCGTAGAACACGAACACCTGCGTGACCAGGATCCAGACCAGCAGGCCGCGCAGGAACCAGTGGTAGGCGCCGGCCCTGGAGCCGGGCAGCGCGAGGACGCCGCGCGCCACCAGCGCCGCGCCGGCCAGCGTCGAGAGGCTCTCGCCCGCACGCGAGACGGTCCAGGTGACCGGGGCCGAGGCCGGCCCGAGCGTGAGCGCCAGCGCCAGGACCCCGAACACCGCCGCGACGGTATAGGCGACCACGGCCACCACGAGCGCCCGGTCGAACCACGCGTTCGCCGCGAGCCGCTCGTACGCGCCCGCCAGCCGGGCCGGGAGCGCCTCGACCCAGGTGTCGTGCTCGACCGCCGCCGGCAGATCGTCCAGGTAGTGGCGCACCGCGGGGACGAGCGCCGAGTCTTTCGGCGCCTGCAGGAGCAGCCCCCGGATCCGCGCCCGGTCGTGCGGGTCGATCGGCCGCTCCAGGTGCTCCTCCAGCAGGTCGAGCGCGTTCGCGAGGGACTCGCGCGGCGACAGCGGGCGGCGCCCCACCACGGCGCGCCCGACCAGGAACAGCGCCACGAAGGCGACGTAGATGATCGCGACCGCCGGCCGGAAGAAGTAGTTGTTGTCGGAGGTGAGGAACTTCCCGATCTCGTCGATGAACGTCCCGAACCCGAGCCCGGCCACGATGGCCGCGACGTGCTGGACGGAGCGGTCGAGAAAGATCAGCAGCATGCCCAGCGCGATCAGCATCAGCAGGCCGCCCCACAGCATGTGGGCAATGTGCAGCCCGCCGCCACCGACCTGCGGGTAGCCGGTCAGGGCCAGGAACGCCCGGATCCCCAGGAACGAGACCACCGCCGAGACGAGGAAGGTCTCGAGGAGCGCGGCGGCGTCGGAGTTGCGCGCCCGGCGACGGAGGAGGTGGGGCATGGGCGGGAGGATACGGGCACACGGGGCGAACCGCGCCTCTCACCTGGGCGCGGGTGGCTGCGCGCTCGCAAGTGTGCGGCTGGGCTCTGGGCTGGACCCACCTGCCGGTCTGGTGCCCAGGCCCGCTGATCCTCAGCACCTGCCCGCTGCCACCTGGGCCCCGCGGTGCCCGACCCAGCGCGGAGAGTCACGGCTCTAGTGCCCAAATGCGGTGCCGGGGACGACTGATAGTGCCAGTTGGCACCATCTTCCAGGGCAATGGGCCTGGGCCACCCAGCATGATTCTTGACACCACAGTGGTACTGGCCCGATAGTACCAGTGCCCAAGCGCCTTCCGTTCGGGTGCCATCGCGCAAACGAAGAGGGGATCCTGTCGATGTATCGCGGCCTGACTCGCGGCCTGCAGTTGGTATCCCGCAAGCGAGGCCGCGCGCTCGCGGTTCTCGCGTCCACCTTCCTCATCTGGGGTGCCCTCGGCGCTCCTGCCGATGCCGGAACCACCACCAAGCCGTACGGTGCGGCTGCCACGGCTTCGATGTTCGCCGGGGGCACGTACGACGGCAGCATCCCACAGTACGGCTTCGTCACCTACACGATCACCAACAATGCGTCGCCGCAGGACATCGGCTCGGCGAACATCGTCGTCCCGGCCGGGATTACTGTCACGGTCACACTCGGGACGTCCCTCGCGGCGCCGGTCGAGACCAACAACCTCGGCGAGACGCCGCAGCCCAGTGCCATATACGAGAACGGCGTGACCTATCAGGGCAAGAAGAAGATCACTGGGCCGGTGGTGGCGCTCCGCGACCTCAACCTGCCTCCGCTGGCGAGCGTGACCGTCTCGATCCCCGCCACGATGGAGTGCTCTCCCGCCCACGCGCCGTACAACTGGTACAGCGAGGTCAAGCAGTCGAACGATTTCAGCGGCGTCCCCGGCAACGACTTCGTCGTCAGCGGCGGCATCTTCCCCCCGACCGCACAGGCGGGCGACTGCAGCCTCGCGTGGGTGACTCAGCCCAATGACGCCGGCGCGGGCGACCTCGTCACCAACACCGCGTTCGACCCATCCGGTCCGCCGGTCTCGGTGACGCTGCTCGACGGATCCGGGACGCTTCCCGTGACGTGGTGGACCAACCCCGTCACCATCGACCGGGCCGACTTCAACCCGACCTACGCCGGCCCGGCGAGCAAGACCCCGCTCTCCACGGGCACCCAGGGCCCCGCCGGCACGTGGACCTTCGCACCGACCGTCGCGGCGGCGGGATACGGTTATCACTTCCACGCGACCACGATGCTCGAGGATGGATCGTCCACGTGGGCCGACTCGGGCTCGTTCAACATCCAGTACTCGGTTGGTGATTGCTCGACGCCTGGTAACTGCAAAGCCTCCGAGCCGAGCAATGGCAAGACCGCGGCGAGCCTGGACACGGTCGCCAGCCTGAACAACCAGGAGTTGTCGGCCTACGCGTTCCTGTCGATCAATCCGGGCAACACGTCGCAGACCACCCTCTGCAACTACACGCCCGTGGCGGGCGATGGCTCGTCCGACCTCGTCTACTTCGGGGTCACGACGACGAACTCAGCGGGCAACCAAAAGGTCACGATCACCTTGTCCAAGTCGTACGTGACCAAGTCGGCCTCGAAGTACAACCTCTGCTACCGCAAGGTCGGCGGGACATTCCCCGTGAAGTCGGGAACACTGCCCTGGTACACGTACACCGATGGCTCGTCGAACCAGGGGGACGCGAATGGGGCCCCCACCGGTACCGTCGCATTCGAAGATGGCGTCCTTCCGCAGTGCGTGAATGGCGTGACTGTGAACACCGTTACCAATCCCTGCTACCTCTCGATCAGCAAGGTTTCCGGGGGCGGTCCAACGAACGGTGCCATGCAGGCCGTCGTCCTCATCCAGGCCGGAGACCCGCCGATGCGGCTCTACTGAGACTGATGTCAAAGGCCCCGCCCGCATCTGCGGGCGGGGCCTTTGAATTCAGGGGGAGCCCGTGGAAGATCCCCACAGCGATACGGATGTTGGGCTGATCACGTGCCCGGCGTGCGGGGAAGCGAACCCGGACAGGTTCAGGCTCTGCAGCTTCTGCGGGACGCCCCTGTCGCTCGACCGTGTGCCGGATCTGGTCCGCCGCGTCGTTACGATCGTCCAGTCGGACCTCAAGGGCTCGACTGCGCTCGGCGAGAGGCTCGACCCGGAGTCGCTCCGCGAGGTCCTCACCCGGTACTTCGACGAGATGCGGGTCGTCTTCGAGGGTCACGGCGGGACGATCGAGAAGATCATCGGCGATGCGATCGTCGCGGTCTTCGGCCTGCCGATCGGGCGTGACGACGATCCGGTCCGGGCCGTCGAGGCCGCCTGGGAGAGCGTCCTCGCCCTCGCCGCCCTGAATGACCGGCTCGAGCTGGAATGGGGCGTCCGCCTCGTCAACCGGACCGGCGTCGCGACGGGCGAGGTCACCGTAGGCGAGGCCAGCGGCGGCCAGCACGTCCTGACCGGCGACGTGGTCCGCCACGCCGTCGCGATGGAGCAGAGCTGCCGGCCGCTCGGCGTCCTGCTCGCGGATTCGACCTTCGCCCTCGTGGCCGATGCGGTGGAGGCCGAGCCTGCGGTGACGCTCACCTTGAAGGGCATGGACGAGACCGTCGTTGCCCACCAGTTGACACGGCTGCTCGCACCCGAGGAGCGTGGACCCATCGCCTCGGCACTCACCGCGGCCGCACGCGCAGCCCTCCCCGCATCCTCCGACGCCCGTGCCTGCCCGGCGTGCGGGGCCGAGAACCCCGAGCGGGGCCGGATCTGCGGGATGTGCGGCGGATCGCTCGCCGTGACCGCCAAGACGCACGAGACCCGGCGGACCGTCACCCTCGTCTTCGCCGACCCGAAGCCGACGAGCCTCACCGGCGGACAGCCGGACCCCGCCGCGCTCAAGGACGTCATGACCCGTTACTTCGACGAGATGCGGCGAATCCTCGAGCGTCACGGGGCGACCGTCGAAAAGTTCATCGGCGATGCGGTCATGGCGGTCTTCGGGATCCCCGTGCGCCACGAGGACGACGCGCTGCGCGCCGTACGCGCCGCGCTCGACATGCAGCAGGCGCTTCCTGCCCTCAACGACGAATTCGTCGCGCGCCACGGCATCGAGCTGTTGAACCACATCGGCGTCAACACCGGTGAGGTCGTCGCGGGTGACGCGAGCGTGGGCCAGCGGCTCGTCAGCGGCGATGCCGTCAACGTCGCGGCCCGCCTCGAGCAGGCCGCAAACGCCCGGGAGGTGTTGATCGGCCCGCTGACCTATGGCCTCGTCCGCGCCGCCGTCGAGGTCGAGGACGTCGAGCCGCTCACGCTCAAGGGCAAGAGCGAGCCGTTCGCCGCCTACCGGCTCATCGCCGTCCGGTCCGCCGAGCAGGGGAGCCGCGCCCGCGAGACGCCGATGGTCGGCCGCGAGGAGGAGATGGCGGCACTCCGGAGGGGCCTCCACGATGCCGGCCGAACCGGGAGGCCACGCCTTGTCACAGTGATCGGCGATGCCGGGGTCGGCAAGACCCGGCTCGTGCGCGAGTTCCTGGGCGGCGTCTCCGCCGACTCCCTCGTCATCAAGGGCCGCTGTCTCCCGTATGGCGACGGCATCACGTTCTGGCCACTGATCGACATGGTCCGCAGGGCCGCGGCGATCCGCGATGACGATCCCCACGAATATGCGATCGGGCGGATCGCCGGGGTGGTCGGACGAGACGACGCGGAGATCACAGACCGGATCGCGTCCGTCATCGGTCTCTCGACGACGACCTACCAGATCGCCGAGCTGTTCTGGGCGATCCGGCGGTTCTTCGAGACCCTGGCCCGCGACGCTCCTCTCGTCGTCGTGTTCGACGATATCCACTGGGCAGAGGAGACGCTTCTCGAGCTGATCCGGCACATCGTGGGGACGGCCTCTGCGCCGATCCTCCTGCTCTGCACTGCCCGCACCGAGCTGCTCGAGTCCCAGACCGACTGGGGGGAGGGTGACCGCCAGGCGCGGCTCGTCCTGGTGCCCCTGTCGCAGAACGAGGCGGGCAAGGTCGTCCAGAACCTCCTGGGCGGCGCGGGCCTGTCTGACGCGGTCGCGGCGAGGATCGTGGAGGCCGCCGAGGGAAACCCCCTCTTCGTCGAGCAGGTGCTCTCGATGCTCGTGGACAACGGCACGCTCCAGTTCGAGGGCGGCGCGTGGCGCGCGGTCGGCGACCTGTCGCAGCTCGCCATCCCGCCGACCGTTCATGCGCTCGTCGCGGCCCGGCTCGACGCGCTCCCCGGCGATGAGCGCGCCGTGGTGGATCCCGCTTCCGTGATCGGGTTGACCTTCGCCGAGCCGGCCGTCGAGGTGCTCGTCGACGAGACCGACCCACACGAAGTGCCCGCGCTGCTCGCGCGCGTGGCGCGCAAGCAGATGATCCGTCCCGCGTCCGGGGTGTCGGCGACCCCGGAGTCGTACCGCTTCCAGCACCTCGTCATCCGCGATGCGGCCTACCAGGGGCTCCTGAAGCGGTCGCGCGCGCTGCTCCACGAGCGGTTCGTGGAGTGGGCCGACCGCGTGAATGCCGAGCAGGATCGCGCGCTCGAGTTCGAGGAGGTCCTGGGCTACCATCTCGAGCAGGCGTACCTGTACCGGACGCAGCTCGGGCCGCTCGACGAGCACGGCGTCACGCTGGGGATCCGGGCGTCCCAGCGGCTTCACTCCGCCGGTGACCGCGCGCTCGCACGAGGCGACCTTCCGGCGGCGACCGGCCTCCTGACCCGGGCCGCTGCCCTGCTGCCCTCCGTCGACCTGGAGCGGGCGAGGATTCTCACCAAGGCGGGCGGCGCTCGGATGGAATCCGGCCAGTTCGAGGCCGCCGACGAGGCATTCGGCGAGGCGATCGCGATCGCGCGCGAGAACACCGATGAGACTCTGGCGCTCACGATCGAGATGGACCGGCTGTACCTGCACTATCTCACTGGCACGGCAGGCTCCGACGATGAGGTGCTGGCGACGACGATGCGGGCGATCGACCAGCTGGCGGCCGCAGGGGCGGACGACGGGTTGGCGCGCGCCTATCGACTGCGCGGCTCGGTCGAGCTCACGGCCGGTCGGTGGGCCGCGACCGAGGAGGCGGCGGCACTGCTCATCGAGCATGCCGGGCGCGCCGGTAACGCCTTGATGCGCACCCGATCGCTGCCTAATCTGGCGAACCTCGCCATCTACGCACCCACGCCGGTGAGCGAGGGCCTCCGCCGCTGCGAGGAACTGCTTCCCCAGGTCGCATCAGATCGACGTGCGTCGGCCGTCGTCCTCCGAGCAGCAGCCCGGTTGCACGCCATGGCCGGCGACTTCGAGCGGGCGCGGCGGGAGTACCGGGAGGCACGCCGCACCTACGTGGAGCTGGGCTGGAATTTCGACGCTGCCACCTGCTCCCTGGATGGGGCGGCGATCGAGTTGCTGGCCGGGAATGCAGCGGCAGCGGAGCGCGAACTTCGAGAGGATCTCCGCACGCTGCGCGACATGGGCGACCGCAACTGGTCGCCGGCGACCGCATCGCTCCTCGCCCTGTCGCTCATCGCCCAGGGACGCCACGAGGAGGCGGGCGCGTTCGCGCGGATGGGCGAGGCGGACGCGTCACCCGAGGACATCTTCACGCAAGTGCTGTGGCGACGCGCCAGATCCGAGATTCTCATGGCCGCCCACGAGCCCACCCAGGGCCTGACGAAGGCGACCGAGGCCGTCGAGCTTGCCCGTGGGTCGGACGACCCAACCCAGCTGGCAGACTCGCTCGTCACCCTGGGCGGGGCATTGCAGGCTGTGTCGAGATGTGACGACGCGCGAGTTGCGCTGCTGGAGGCGCTGACCCTCTACGACGCCAAGGAGAACACCGCGGCCGCGGCCGCGGTCCGGGCCGCATGGCCCGAGTTGTCCCAGCGTCCACCTGACAGGGTCATCCCTGCGCAGGGCGTCGCCGCGAGTTGAGCGGGGTCCGTCAGCGCCTTCCACGATGACTGGCTGACGACCGCATCAGGCTGGTCGAGCGGGTCGCGCGCCTGTCCGTGGACACCCCTGTGGACGATCCGGCAGCGCTGGGAGGAACCGGCCGCGGACGTTCCCGACCCGTGGCAGTCGACGGGCCAGCTCCGGCTGACGAATGACTCGCACCACCCGCTTCCGGCCACCCGGCCGCGCCCCGGTACACTGCCCCGCGTGGAGCGACGCCGCGTCTCGTCGAATTCACCGTATGAGCCCGCAGTCGGGTTCAGCCGCGCGGTGCGCGTGGGCGATCGCGTGCTGGTGAGCGGGACCGCGCCCGTGTGGGCCGACGGCTCCTGCGATCCCGATCCGGCCGCCCAGGCCCGGCGGTGCCTGGAGATCGTCGAGGCAGCCCTGCGGGAGGCCGGGGCGACGATCGCCGACGTGGTCCGCACGCGGACGTACCTGGTCGACCGGGGCGACTGGGAGGCGGTCGGCCGGGTGCACGGCGAGGCGTTCGGCGCGACGAGGCCGGCCAGCACGATGGTGGTGGTGGCCGGGCTGCTCGATCCGCGCTGGAGGGTCGAGATCGAGGCCGAGGCGGTCGTGCCGGCGGAGAGTGCCGGGGCGGGGGAGAGTGCCGGGGCGGCGGACCGCGTCGGCACCTCGGCCGGCGGCGTCGGGTCCCCGCGCCCGGCAGGCACGATCGGCGCCTGACAGACCGGCCGGCGGCGTCGGGTCCCTGCGCCCGGCAGGCACGATCGGCGCCTGACAGACCGGCTGGCGGCGTCGGGTCCCCGCGCCCGGCAGGCGTGATCGGCGCCTGACAGACCGGCCGGCGGCGGGGCCTGGCGCAGATCCTTCGCGGCCCATGACGTCCAGGGACCGTCCGCCCCGTGGCGACGACCTCATTCCTGGCACATCGCTGGCGACCCGGCCGGAGAGCGCTCGTCCTACACTTGCCGCATGCCCACCGCGACGCTCGACGACATCAATCGCTACACCGAGAACCTGCAGGGCGAGATCGACGGCACCGCGATCTACCTCGCCATGGCCGACGGCGAGAAGGACCCGCCTCTGAAGGAGCTGTACCGGCGGCTCGCGGAGACCGAGCAGCGGCACGGTGCCGTCTGGGAGCAGCGGCTGAAGGACGCCGGTGTCGACACCTCGCGCATGCGGCCGTCCTGGCGCGCGCGGGTCCTCATGATCACGGCACGGCGGCTGGGCGCCGGCGTGGTCGCGCCGACGGTGGCCGAGCAGGAGGGGCGCTCCCAGGGGATGTACGACGCCCAGCCGGAGGCCGCGGGGACCAGCTTGCCCCAGGACGAGCGGTCGCACGCCCGGATCTTCCGCGAACTGGCGGGTGGCAAGGGACTGGCCGGCGGGGAGCTCGCGCGGATCGAGGGGCGCCACCGCTCCACCGGGGGCAACGCGCTTCGGGCGGCGGTCCTGGGCGCCAGCGACGGTGTCCTCTCGAACACGAGCCTGATCATGGGCGTGGCCGGGGCCGCGGTCAGCAACGGGACGGTCGTGGTGGCGGGGCTGGCGGGCCTGCTGGCCGGCGCGTTCTCGATGGGGCTGGGCGAGTGGCTCTCGGTGCAGAGCGCGCGCGAGCTCTACTCGCACCAGATCAGGGTGGAGCGCGAGGAGCTCGAGGCGATCCCGGAGGAGGAGGAGGTCGAGCTCGCGCTG
>JAJYJR010000235.1 GCA_021789355.1 Chloroflexota bacterium
TCTCGCGCGTGATGTTGGCCTGGCGCACCTTGTTGTAGGTGAGCGTCAGGTCCTCGATGAGCTCCTCGGCGTTCTCGGTCGCGTTCTTCATGGCGACCATCCGGCTCGACTGCTCGCTGGCGGCGGATTCGAGCACCGCCTGGTAGATGCGGGTGGCCACGTACCGCGGCAGGAGCTGCTCCAGCACGGACGCGGGGTTCGGCTCGAAGATGAACTGGTTGCCCGGGATCCCCCTGGTGTCGTCGGAGGGTCGGATGGGGAGCAGCACCTCGAGCTCGGGGCGCTGGGTGAGGGTGGAGATGAATTGCGGGAAGACCAGATCGACCCTGCCGTAGGTGCCGGAGAGATAGTCGTCGGTGATCAGGCTCGCCAGTGGCAGCACGTCCGCGAAAGTCGGCCGGTCGCCGTAGTTGAGGAAGAAGGCCGCGATCGGCACCCGCAGGCGGCGGAGCGCGTCGCGCCCCTTGCGCCCCACCGCCACCACCGCCAGGTCGCCGGGATGGTCGACGATCTCACGCGCGGCGAACCGCACCAGGTTGGTGTTGAGGGCACCGGCAAGGGGCCGGTCCGTGGTGAAGACCACGATGCAGCGCCGGCCACCGTTGCGCTGCGCCAGGAGCGGGTGCTCCTCGCCACCCAGCACGGTCGCGACGTCCGCCAGGACCTCGTCGAGCTTGTCGCTGTAGGGGCGCGCGGCGAGCGTGGCGTCCTGGGCCCGCTTGAGCTTCGACGCGGCCACGAACTGCATGGCCCGCGTGATCTGCTTGATGTTGCGGACCGACGCGATACGGCGCCGGATCTCCCGCTGGCTCGCCACCCCGCCCGGCCCTACGCCAGGAAGCGCTGCTTGAACGCCTGGACCGCCTCGGCCAGGCCGTCCGCGATGTCGTCGCTCAGGGTCTTCGTCTCGGCGAGGCTGCCGATCAGCTCGCGGCGCTCGGACTCCAGGAAACGGTAGAACTGCTGCTCGAACTCCCGGATGCGGGGCGTGGGAACGTCGTCCAGATAGCCGCGGGTGACCACGTAGAGGATCGCGACCTGGTTCTCCACCGGCAGCGGCATGAACTGGGGCTGCTTGAGCACCTCGGACGTCTTCTCGCCGCGGGTCAGCTGGTCGCGGGTGGCCTTGTCCAGGTCCGACGCGAACTGCGCGAACGCGGCCAGCTCGCGATACTGCGCGAGGTCCAGCTTGAGCGGGCCGGCCACCTTCTTCATGGCCCTGGTCTGCGCCGCCGAACCCACGCGGGACACCGAGATGCCGATGTTGAGCGCGGGCCGCTGGCCGGAGTAGAAGAGGTCGGACTCCAGGTAGATCTGGCCGTCCGTGATCGAGATCACGTTGGTGGGGATGTAGGCCGACACGTCGCCCGCCTGCGTCTCGATCACGGGCAGGGCGGTGAGCGAGCCCCCGCCGTTCTCCTCGTTGAGGCGCGCGGCGCGCTCGAGCAGCCGGCTGTGGAGGTAGAACACGTCGCCCGGGTACGCCTCGCGTCCCGGCGGGCGGCGCAGCAGCAGGCTCATCTCGCGGTACGCCCAGGCGTGCTTCGAAAGGTCGTCGTAGACGCACAGGGCGTCCTTGATGGTCTGGCCTCCGACCTCGACGCCGTTCTCCATGATCTCCTCGCCCATCGCGCACCCGGCGTAGGGGGCGAGGTACTGGAGCGGGGCGGGGTCCTCGGCGCCGGCGACTACCACGATGGTGTGCTCCATCGCGCCGTACTGCTCGAGCACCGCCACGGTCTTGGCGACGGTCGAGAGCTTCTGGCCGATCGCCACGTAGATGCAGACGAGGGCCTTTCCCTTCTGGTTGATGATCGTGTCGACGGCGATGGCGGTCTTGCCGGTCTGGCGGTCGCCGATGATCAGCTCGCGCTGGCCCCGGCCGATCGGGATCAGCGCGTCGATCGCCTTGATCCCCGTCTGCACCGGCGTGTCGACCGACTTGCGGGTGATGACGCCGGGGGCGATCCGTTCGACCGGCCTGGTCCGGGTGGCGGCGATGGGGCCCTTGTCGTCGAGCGGGCGACCGAGTGGGTCGACCACGCGCCCGATGAGCCCCGACCCCACCGGCACCTCGACCACGCGCCCCGTCGTCTTGACGGTGTCGCCCTCCTTGATCCTGGTGTAGTCGCCCAGGATCACCGCGCCCACCGTGTCCTCGGACAGGTTGAGGGCCATGCCCATCACGCTGCCCGGGAACTCCAGCAGCTCGGAGGCGAGCGCGTCCTCCAGGCCGTAGATCTGCGCGATGCCGTCGCCGACCTCGACGACGGTGCCCACGGACCGCACGTCCACCGTCTGGTCGAACTGCTCGATGGCCGAGCGGATGATGCTGGTGATCTCGTCGGAACGAATGGCCATGCTGGGGGTCTCCTAGAGGGCGCCCGAGACGAGCCGGCTCCGCAGCCGCTCGAGGCGGCCCCGGACGCTCCCGTCGAACAGGCGGTCGCCGAGCCGGACGACGATCCCCCCGATCAGCGCGGGGTCGACCTCGATCGTCAGGCGCACTGGCCCGCCGGTGAGCTGTACGAGGCGGTCCATCAGCTCGCGACGCTCGTCGCCGGAGAGCTCGGACGCGCTGGTGACCGCGGCGCTCGCGACGCCGCCGTGGCGGTCCACGAGCCGCTGGAACTCCGATGCCACGAGCGGCAGCAGCTCGGCGCGCCGCCGCTCCATCAGCAGCCCGACGAGGCGAAGGACATTGCCGGGGAGCGGCTGGACCAGGACGCGCTGCAGTACCTCCTGGCGCGCCTGGCGCGCGAGGGTCGGGTTGACCAGCACCTCGGCCACCCGCCGGTCCGCGTACGCGGCCGTCGCCCGGGCGAGGGCGTCGTTCCAGGCGTCGATCGCGTGGTCCTCGACCGCGACCTGGAACGCGGCCTCGGCATAGCGGCGGGCGTCGGTGCTGGAGCGCGGCATCAGCGGGCGGCCCCTCCGCCGGCCGAGCCGCCCGCCGCGGCGCCTCCGGGCGCCGTCTCGGCGAGGAACTGCTCGACCAGGCGCCGCTCGCGTTCGGACGTCATCGTCTCGCCGACCACGCGGCCGGCGGCACGGAGCGCGAGGTCCGCGATCTGGGTCCGGACGTCCGCCATCGTGCGCTCGCGCTCGGCATCGATCTCGGCGGCCGCCTGTTCGCGGAGTCGGTCGATCTCCTCGCGCGCGGCGGCGAGGTCGCGCTCGCGCGCCTCCTCGGCGCCCTTCTGCGCCCGCTGCAGGATCTCGTTGGCCTCGTGCCGGGCCTCCGTCAGCACGCGGTTCCGGTCGAGCGCCGTCTCCTCGCGCTCCCTGCGGGCCCGGTCGGCATCGCGCAGCCCCTGCTCGATCCTCCCACGCCGCTCCGCGAGGATCTTCGTGACCGGCCCGAAGGCGAACTGCTGGATCACCACCAGGAAGAAGATGAAGTTGACGGCGGCGATGACGATCCAGAAGCCGTTGAAGACCAGCCCGGAGCTGGAGGCCTCCGCGAGAACGGGGGTCAACTGGTGGAATCCGCCGGCTACGACCGCGTACACGTGTCCCGACCCTTCCGGGGTACCGACCGCGACTACTTCAGGAAGACGATCAGGACGCCGACCACGAAGGCCAGGATCCCGAGCCCTTCGGCGAACGCCGCGCCCAGGATGAACGTGGCCCGGATCGTGGACGCCGCGTCGGGATTGCGGCCCATCGCGCTGGTCGACATGCCGGTCAGGATCCCGATCCCGATGCCGGGACCGATCACGCCGAGGGCGGCGAGGCCGGCCCCGAGCATCGCGACATCACCATTCATGTTCCGAACGACCCTCCAATGTGCTCCCTCCCCCACCTCCGCGAGGGTGCCGGGAAGCCTCGACTGTCAGTGCGCGGGCCCGGATGGGAACCCGGCGCCCAGTGGTGGCCCGACATCACCCTCGGGCTCGGTGGCGAAGGCTGGCGCGGCGTGCTCCTCCTCGTGGGGTCTCTCGATCGCGGTGAGGATGTACATGAGGGTGAGCGACGCGAAGATCAGGGCCTGGATGAATCCGATGAACCCCTCCAGGGCCACGAACGGGATGGGCACGAAGGCGATGACCAGGGCGGTGAAGACGCCCAGCATGATGCCGCCCCCGTACAGGTTGCCGAAGAGACGGAAGGACAGCGTGACGGGCTTGAAGAACTCCAGGAGGAACTCGATGAGGCCCACGTAGAGGTCGATCAGGCCGTCCTGGACGCTGCGGCGGAAACCGCCAAAGTTGAAGAACTTGCCGAGGTAGCCGCGCGTTCCCAGCGCGCGGACGCCCTCGACATGGGTGATCACGAACGTCACCAGCGCCAGGCCGATCGTGATGTTGAGGTCGCTGGTGGGGGTGCGAAGGGCACTGATCTTGTCGCCGAAGAGGATCAGGTCGGTCCAGTTGGCGAACATGATGAACAGGAAGAAGGCCGAGAAGAGGCCGACATACGGCCGCGCCGCCGGGCCGCCCAGGCCGTCGGCGAAGGTGGCGAACTGCTCGTAGATCCACTCGAAGACATTCTGCAGACCGCCGGGCACCAGGGTCATCCGCCGGGTGGCGGCGATCGACAGCACGAGCAGGGCCGCGATCACGATCCACGAGGCCAGGATGCTCGACGTGATGCTGGGATGGAAGTCGATCACGAGCGGTGAGGTGGACACCGCGCCGCCCGGCGCGAAGTCCCACACGATGTTGGGGGGCACCGGCTCCAGGTTCTGGAGGATGGTGACCTTGGGGTCCGGGAAGCCCTTTGGCGCGTCGGCGATCAACGCGATGGCGTCGACCACGACGACACCGGCCGCGGCCAGCCAGAGTGGCCGGCGGGTACGGGCACGAGGGACTGGCTGGACCGCCGCTCCCTCCGTTTGCGGTCTGGCGGGCGAAGACTCGCTCGTCACGTCACTCCACACGCTGGGCGGGGCCGGGGCCGCGCCTCGAACTCGACTAGTTGTACCGCGCCAGGAACCGGTCGATGATCCTGATCACGACGAGCCCGCCCGTCGCGAGCCCGAGGATCGATCCCACCAGCAGGAAGACCGGCAACGTGTGCAGCTGCTGATCGACCCACGCACCTGCCAGGACGAACGCCAGGATGGCGACCGCGAAGACGGCGCCGATCTCGGAGAACAGGGCCAGATAGGCACCGACCTGACCAGGCTCACGCACTCGTCACCCGGCAAAGCCGCGAAAGTATAACAGCGGGCAGGGATGCTACCACGCTGGCGGCGACGTCAGGCGTCGCGGTCCGCGTTTCCCGACATGGGCGGTGCGTCCGGCCCTGCCGCGGCCCGCGGATCAGTCCCGGCCAGGTGCTGGGTCG
This sequence comes from Chloroflexota bacterium, assembly GCA_021789355.1. The sequence goes on from JAJYJR010000235.1 coordinate 5,293, forward strand.
CGGCCAGGGGATGGGCGGCGGCCGGTGGGTTGGTCGCGCCGAGCTCGGCGGCGAGCTCGGCGGCCGGCGCGGCGGTGTCCTCCTCGTACGAGCTGGCGTCCAGCCCACTCGAGCCGGTGTCGCGTGCCCTCGCGGTCAGCAAGTAGAGGACGAGGCCGCCACCCACCACGATCCCCAGGAACGCATACATCTGCCCGGTACCCGACAGCCGGAAGCTCAGGATGGCCAGCAGTGCGCAGATGCCGTAGATCAGCAGCACCGCCTCCCGGTGGCCCAGCCCCAGGTCGAGCAGCCGGTGATGGAAGTGGCCGCGGTCCGGCGCGAACGGGGAGGTCCGCTGCGCGACGCGGCGCACGATGATCCAGAACGTATCGATGATCGGCACGCCGAGCACCAGCAGGGCGACCGCGACCTTGGCGGTGCCGAGGAGCGAGAGCACCGCCAGCGTGTAGCCGATCACGAACACCCCGGTCGTGCCGACGAAGATGCGGGCCGGGTGGAAGTTCCACGGCAGGAAGCCGGCCAGCGCGCCCGCGAGGGTGAAGCAGAGGACCGCGACCACCGGCTGGTTCTGGGTGGCGGTGAACGATATGCCGCCCAGTGTCAGGGCCGCGATCATCGCGATCCCGGTGGAGAGGCCGTCCAGCCCGTCGATGAAGTTGATGCTGTTGATCATGCCCACGACCCAGAACACGGTGAGCAGCGGCCCGACCACCAGCCCGAACGTGATGACCGCGCCTCCCAGCGGATTGTTGATGAACCCGATGGTCATCCCGGAGGCGACGACGACGAGCGCGAGCACGATCTGGCCAAGGAACTGCCAGCGGGCGCGCAGGTCGCGGCGATCGTCGACGAAGCCGAGGACGGCGGCGAGGGCCGCGCCGGCGAACAGCGCCGCCAGCTGCGCAGGCTGCGGCCGGTAGGAGAGCGACACGACGTCCTGCTGCCGCTCGTACCAGAGCACGACCAGGCCCACCGCCAGGAACGCGACGGCGATCGCCAGGCCACCACCGCGCGGCGTGGCCTCACGGTGGACGCGCCGCTCACCGGGCCGGTCGATCGCGCCCACGGCGGACGCGAGGCGGACCGCCAGGGGAGTCAGCAGGAACGCGACCAGCGCCGCCAGGACCAGCCCGGCGAGCGCCAGCGGGAGCGCCTCGGCTCCCTCCTGCGTCACGTCTGGGGGAGCCCCGGGACGGGGAACCGGGCGCAGATCTCGTGGACCGCACCGGCGACCCGCTGGCGGACCGCCGGATCCTCGCGCCCCGCGACGGCGTCCATCATCAGCGCGCCGATCTCGCGCATCTCGGTCGCGCCCATGCCTCGGGTGGTGACCGCGGGCGAGCCCACGCGGATCCCCGACGCGATGTTGGGCGGGTTCTGATCGAAGGGGATGGCGTTCTTGTTGACCGTGATCCCGACGTCGTCGAGGATCGCCTCGGCCTCCCGGCCGGTGACCCCGAGCGGCGTCACGTCGACCAGCATCAGGTGCGTGTCCGTGCCGCCCGACACGACCCGCGCGCCGCGCTCGCGCAGCGAGGCGGCCAGCAACTGGGCGTTGTCGACCGTGCGGCGCTGGTCCTCGCGGTACTCGGGGGTCGCGGCGAGCAGCAGCGCCACCGCCTTGGCGGCGATCACGTGCATCAGCGGCCCGCCCTGCACGCCCGGGAACACGCTCTTGTCGACCGCCGCGGCGAGGGTGGTCTTCGCGAGCTTCGGGTAGTTCGCCTTCAGGTCGGCCGGCAGGTCGTCGCGGCTGAACACCAGGCCGCCGCGGGGGCCGCGCAGCGTCTTGTGGGTGGTGGTGGTGACGATGTCCGCGTGGGGGAACGGCGAGGGGTGGAGCCCCGCGGCGATGAGCCCCGCGATGTGGGCCATGTCCACGAAGAGGATGGCCCCGACGCCGTGGGCGATGGCGGCCAGTCTCTCGAAGTCGAGGGTGCGGGGGTAGGCCGACGCGCCCGCCACCAGCATGCGCGGCCGCACCTCCCGCGCGACCCGCTCGACGGTGTCGTAGTCGAGCACCTCGGTACCCGGCTCCACGCCGTAGCTGTGGACCTCGAACCACTTGCCACTGAAGTTGACCGGCGAGCCGTGCGTCAGGTGGCCGCCGTGGGCCAGGCTGAGTCCCATGATCCGGTCGCCGTGGTCGAGGACCGACAGGTAGGCGGCCATGTTGGCCTGGGCGCCGCTGTGTGGCTGCACGTTGACGTGCTCGGAGCCGCCGAACAGGGCGAGGGCGCGCTCCTGGGCCAACCGCTCGGCGACGTCCACGTACTCGCAGCCGCCGTAGTAGCGCTTGCCCGGGAGCCCCTCGGCGTACTTGTTGGTGAGCCAGGTCCCCTGCGCCTCCAGCACGGCGCCGAAGACGTAGTTCTCGCTCGCGATCAGCTCGAGCTTCCAGCGCTGCCGATCGCGCTCCCCCTCGACGGCGGCCCAGAGCTCTGGATCCACGTCTGCAAGGGGGGCCCAGGCGAGGCCCCGGCTGGTGGTCACGGTCATGTGCGGCTCCTCACCAGTGCACTGTGGCGTACAAGTGTACCCGTGGACGCCGGCGGATCCGTCCGGTGGCCGCCTCGTCCGCCGGGCCGCCACGTCCACTCCGTCCGGCGGCGCGTCCTCCGCTCCGATCCCGCGTTCCGTGGCCGCCTCGTCATCGACCCGCTACGGCCGGGCCGCCGCCAGGATCGTCTCGAAGGCAAGCGCGCCCTCCCGCAGGAGCTCCGGCCGGTCGGCGCCCGCGGCCAAGCGGACGACGGTGGAGGGCACGCCACCCGGCGACGGCCCATCGTCGAGCACCACCGCCACCGTGGCCCCCAGCTGGCGGAGGACCTCGTTCGCGTCCCGGGCATCCGGGGCGCCCGACAGGTTGGCCGACGTGAGGGGCAGCGGCCCGAGCGCACGGGCCAGGGCGCGGGGCACGGCATGGTCGGGCACTCGCAGGCCGATGGCGCCGCTTCCCCCGGTCAGGCTTCGCGGCAGTCTCACCCCGGGGCGGACCGGCACGACCAGCGTGAGGGGTCCGGGCCAGAAGCGCGCGGCGAGCCTGCGCGCGGCCGGCGGGAGCTCGCCGACCGACGCGGCCTGCTCCACGTCATCCACGAGCAGCGTGATGCCCTTGTTCGGCGGACGTCGCTTGGCGTCGAGGAGCCGCTCGATGGCATCGGCGTCGGCGAGGCAGACGACGCCGTAGACGGTCTCGGTCGGGACCGCGACCAGGCCTCCGGCACGGAGCGCGGAGATGGCGGCGCGGAGGGCGGCGGGGTCCCGGGCGGAGAGCACCAGGGGTGCCTCGCCCCCGGCGGACAGCCCCGGGGACTCGGGGGAGGGCTCCACGAACGGCCCGGACGGCGAA
>JAJYJR010000236.1 GCA_021789355.1 Chloroflexota bacterium
GGTTGACATCGTGTGGTCTCCGCGGCGGCCTTGACGGTGGACTGTGTGCGGGCCGGGCGCCGAGTCCAGGGGTTCGGTGCGCGGAGTCACCACAATCTGGTGGCCGCCCCCGGAGCGGATGCCCCGCACCAGGATGCCGGCGCCCACGAGCAGCAGCAGTCACTTCAGCCGCGGCGCGTCTCAGCCGCGGCGCGTCGCCCAGGTCGGCATGCCAGAGGCCCCGCCGCGCACCGCCGCGTGGGGGGCGTTGGGCGCCACCGATCGCCTCCGTCGAGCCCCCAACATCGGGATCGACCCGGTGGGCCCGGCGCCGCTAGTCCGCCCCGACCTCGTCCGGCGTGGCCGTCCGGGTAACCCGGCCTCTGCTGTCGAGCTCCTCCACGATGACGTGGTGCGTCCTCCGTTCACCTGGATCTCGGCCGAGGCGATGCTGGCTGGGCTGGGGGACGGGGCATAGCCACCCGACCCGCGCACCTGATCGGTATGCCCGCGGCCGAGGTGGCCGAGCGCCTGCTCAGCCACCGGCACCACCCACCCCAACCGGCCCGATCACTCTGGAGGAACTGCGCGCTGACGACCACCTGGCGGATCGACTTCCGGATCTCCGGGGCGCCCCGTGCGCGCCGACGCGATCGTCGCGACCCTCGGCGAGGCGCGGGGCGAGACGGACGTCTACGCCCCCGTAGACGACGAGGATGGCGAGGCTACGATCGCGACTTGGGGCGTGGACCAGATCGTCAACGGGGCCTCGTTCGCGGAGTGCGCGGCGGGGCTGGCGGAGGTGGTCTGGGAGACCAACGGGGGATTCGCCGACGTCGAGGCCGCCGGGACCTGCCTCGAACACCTGGACCAGGCGCACTGGCGCGCGGGTCCAGCCCCGGGTCCGAGGAGGCGAGCCACACCGGCGCGCCACCCCAGCCTGACGAGCCGCCGGACACGATGGCGCCACCCCAGCTGCCGGCAACTCCGATCGGCTCGACGGCTGCGATCGTCGTCTGTTGATCGATGGGGGACGGCGACGCGACGAGCTACCGTGGCGGCGTGGTCGTAGACGTCGGTGCCCGTGGTGGGGGACGCTCGCGATCTGCGTGGGAGACGCGCCGGTGGCCGCGTAGCCCCTGCGCGACGGCGTTGTCCTTGGCGTCCGGGCGAACGATCCCGCCGGTCCGCTTCAGACACGCAAGCGGCGAGCGGTCAGGCTAGTGCCTCGATTCGCCGAACGCTGGGGTTCTGCGGTCCGCCCTGGCGAGGATCTCGTCGGCGGTCTTGATCCAGATGAAGGGCGTCGCTCCCGGACGGTCGCGGCACGCGCGCCGCGTCAAGGACGGGTTCGAGACCGCGCTGAAGTCGGCCGTCTGCGCCGGCACGCTGACCCTTGGGAACTCCTCCGCGCCGGTGAGCCGTGTCCGGTTGGTCGGGGCAAGCCCTCCCGCCCGACCAAACCGACCTCATCCAGCATGAGGTCATTCTCTGGGCCGTCAATACCTCGGATCGGCCGGGCGTGGAGGCTGCGCGGGTCAGGCACGGACCCCTGCAGGCGCCGGTTGCTGCGTCTACCGCGATCCCCGCAGCAGGTCTACGTCAGGGCGCCCGACGTCCACGAGGCCCTCCGGGAGGTGCTCGCCAGTCTGCCGCCTGAGGCCGGCGAACAGTAGCGGGCGCCGCTCGATCTGCGAGCGCGCATCCGCGGCACCCCGCGGCGCTTCATGCCCCCGGACCCGGTGAGGGGACATGGAGGCAACCCTCACGGGGAGCCCAGCGGTTCGCCTTCCATCGACCCGGCGTCGCACCCGGGGGACCGAGGAACAGACGCCAGTGGTTCCGGCTCTCCCTGGTCCAGCCCCCGTCTGCGTGCGAGAGGGCATACGCGAGGAGGAGGCCGGCAGCGCCCGAGAGGAACGGGAGGGCGGCGTCTGCGGACGTGCCGGCGTCCGTGCGGAGGGGTGCCGTAGAGCAGGCGAACGCGGCGGGGCCTTCACGGTCGGGGATCCGGCACACGATGCAGTCGTCGACTCCGCTCACGTGGCGATGGAGCTCGGCAGTCCAGTCGGGGGACGTCGTGGCGTGGATCAGCCGGGGTTCTCCGCGCGCCGCGATCGCGCGGCGGACCCCCCGTTCGTTGGCGAGAGGAAGCACGAGCCGTGGCCGCCATGCCGTGGTCCCCAACCATTCGTCATACCAGGCGACCTCGGCCTCCGCGCCGATCAGTCGCGCCGCGATCCGCGCCTTCGGCTGAGCGGCACCGCCCGGCCAGCCCGTGTCCGCCGCCAGCATCCCCAAGCAGCGGTTCGTGTTGTGGAGCTCGGCCATGTCGCCGTCGACGACGAGCCACCTTCCGATCACGCCGATTTCGCGCAGCCAGTAGAAGAGCGCCGACGTCACGGCGCCGGCCCCGACGCACAGGACGTCGCCCACGTCGATCGGCCGGAGGAGGCGGGACGATGCGCCGTCCGCACCATCGCCGGTCCCGATCTCCGCGAGGGACGTCGTGACCGGGCGCATCGTCGCCCCCGTTGCGAGGGCCAGCAGCGTGGCTGAGCCCAGGCACGCGGCGAGCGCGGCCCCGAGGACGGTCCGGCCCGACGGTTCCACTCCCTCGGGAACGCGATCGAGCACGGCAGACAGCCCGTCCGCACCGAGGTAGGCGGCACCGGGGACGTGCGTCCCCGCGCCCACCCCCACGGAGGCTTCCGGGAGGTCGCGGGCGGCGACGAAATCGAGGGTTCCGCAGGGGTCGATCGCTCTCGCCGTGCGCTGGATGGCCTCGTGTAGCCCGCCCGCGGGCACCAGCGGACGGGCGAGCAGGGGTGCATCCGGGACCGCGATGACCACGCGCCGATGGAGCCTGACGAGCATGTTGACGAGCGCGAGGGTGAGGACCTGACCGGGGCGCGTGCGGGCCGCAGCATCGTCGACGGCGAACCCGACCGGGGTGAGCAGCCAGGGGGCCGGCACACCGTATGGGATCGTCCGGCGATCGCGCTCGGCGTAGAAGTTTCCGCAGTTCATGGCCGCACCAGGGGCGGCAGGATGATGAACGCCAGCTCGATCGGCTGGATCCGGAGCCAGCGCCCGTCTTGGAACTGGTGCAGGCCGACGGACGATCCTGGTTCGATGGGCACCGTGCCGTAGCGTGCGATCACCAAGCTGAACATGCCCTCGAAGGGCATGAGGACGAGATCGTCGTCGCCGTCGGAATGCCGCACGTCGTCACCCGGGTGGCTATGCACCTGCGCGAGCAGCGCCAGCCCGCAACCCCGTGCGGTCCTCGAGGCGCGCAGGACCCCGCATTCCGGCACGCGCACGTGACCGGGTCCGTGATCGCTGTCCGGCGCGATGGCTAGCGAGATGAGGACGCCCGAGGCATGGGCGAGCCCTGCCCAGAAGACGATCCCCTCGTGCCGACCACCCGTACCACGGGTGGCGCGGAGTGACGCCGTGGTCTCCCGCACCACGAGCTCGGGCACGATCAGGCGGCCGCGGGCCGGACCGACAGCCAGCGGCCGGAGGCGGTGCACCGGGAGATCCATCAGCCCCTCCTGCCCGGGCTGACCGCGAGGTGGGCGTGGAACACGGCGAGCATCTGTCCGAGCGTGGCGGCGCGTGCGCCTTCATGGACGTCGAGCCACGCTGTGGCATCCCAGTTGCCGTGAGGTCCCTGATACGCGGCGTAGGCGCGCCTGCTGAAATGGGCGCAGATCACGCCGACGCTGTGGAAGATGCTGCCGCTGCCGCCGGGGAGTGTTCCGCGGGCGGGCCAAGCGTCGGGGCCGCCGGCCGTGCCGTCCGGGGCCGTGAACATCCAGTCCGGCGGGAGCACCTTGTAGTCGTCGAACCCGCCGACCAGCACGACCGGGCGCCCGTCGACGGGATGAAGCGTGCTCGCCGTGACCCGCAGTTCCTCGACGTCGGCGTCGAGCTGCCAGCCGTGTCGGGCGGCCCACGCCCGGGCGGCCGGCAGCTCCGACTCCAGGATCGCCCGCGAGATCTCGCGTTCGACCAGCATCTACACGCCGCCGCCGGCGTCGACGAGCTCGAGCGCGTCGCCGTCGCGCACGCCGTTCGCGACGAGCGGCTTGTTCCGGTCGAGCACGTCCTCGCCCTTCGCAAAGGTCGGCGTGCCGCCGTTGTAGCCGAAGGCCGCGGCCGCGGTGGCCGCGGCGTCGCCCGTCTTCTCGGTCTTCTCGAAGGTGAACGTCCGCGGGTCGACCGTGTTCGGGGCGAAGACCGTGACCGTGATCTTGGGCGGACCGTGAGGGTCCTCGTGCGCGTGAAGGGGGTCCATGGGTTCCTCCAGGTGGAGCGGGACGCCGACGATCAGATTGTAACAGATGAACCCATCCGGTAAAGGAAAGGGTCGGACTGTGCGTGGATACGCCCGTGTGACGGCGCGGGATCCAGATCGGGTGCGTCGGACCACGCCAGAGACGATATACTTCGGGGGTATAGGAGGCCGCGTGAAGCTCAGCTACCGGAACCGGAAGCTCGAGAAGCTGTGCTGCACGTATGCCGTGATGGTTCGAGAGCTGGGGCAGCGTCAGGCCGACAGGCTGGCGCAGCGGATGGGCGAGCTCGTCGCCTGCCCGTCGCTCGCCGAACTCGGGCGCATGCCGGGGCCGCGCCTGCACGAGCTGGCGGGCGACCGGGAGGGGCAGCTCAGCGTCGATCTCGTGTTCCCCTACCGGCTGATCGTCGAGCCCGCGGTCGATCCCGTGCCGCGGACGCGGGACGGGGGGCTGCGGCTCGGAAAGATCGACCAGATCCGGATCCTCGAGATCGCGGATACGCATTGAACAGAGAGGAGGTGACGACCGTTCTGCACGAACCCGGGTCCCACGGGCCCGATTACGCGCTCCCGCCCGGCGCGACGCTGCGGGAGACGCTCGAGGTCCTGGGCATGTCCCAGGCCGACCTGGCCCGCCGCACCGAGCTGTCCACAAAGCACGTCAATCAGATCCTGAAGGGCCATGCTCCGATCACCGCAGAGACTGCGGTCGTTCTCGAGCGCGTCACCGGTGTTCCCGCGGTGGTGTGGAACAACCTTCAGGGAAACTACGACGCCCACAAGATACAGGCCAGACACCGCGCGACCTTCTCCGGGGACGATCGCTCGTGGCTCGAGCGGTTCCCCCTAAAGCAGCTCGCGTCGCGAGGCAAGATCGACCAGGCCAGTGTCGATCCTCATACGTTTGAGCAGGTCCTGGCGTTCTTCGGTGTAGGCAGTCGGACGGCGTGGGATGAACTGTGGCTGTCGCCGGCTGCTGCCTTCCGCCAGTCGCCCGCTTTCACCGCGAGTCCGATGGCGACCGGAGCGTGGATCCGACTCTGTGAGCTCGAGGCGGCATCAGTCGAGTGCCGACCTTTCGATCGGACCAGGTTTCGCGCCTCACTTGACGAAATCCGCGGTCTGATGCTCCGCGACCCATCCGACTTCATCCCGGAGATGGAGAGACTCTGCGCGGACAGGGGAGTCGCGCTTGTCTTCGTGCCGGAAATCACCGGCGCACGGATCAGCGGCGCGGCCGAATGGCTGACTCCATCGAAAGCACTCATCGGACTGTCGCTTCGCTACAAGTGGGAGGACCAGTTCTGGTTCTCGTTCTTCCACGAAGCGGCTCATCTCCTTGAGCACAGCAAGAAGTTGGGTTTCGTCGACCGAGCCGGGGACGAGGAGGACGGCTTGGAGGACGAGGCAAACGCATTCGCAAGCAGCATCCTCATTCCGACGAGATATGAGTGGCGCTTGGCGGCACTCACGCACCTCGATGCCGCGCAGGCCTTCGCCCGTGAAATCGGGGTGCCTGCCGCGGTCGTGATCGGCCGGCTCCAACACGAAGGAATACTGGACTACCGGGTAGGAAACGGACTTCGTCGGCGTCTGAAGTTCATCGAAGCGTCGGACGAACCAGAGAGTCCCGAAGCCTCTTGACCATCCGAAGCGATGAAGGCGGTGCCGTGGATCCAGTCGTTGGAGGATTTCGCGTCCTTCTTTGGCTCCACTAGTCCGTGGGTGCTCTGGTTCGGCTCGGCGGTGTCCGTCGAGAAGCCGTCCGCGGTTCCCATGGGTCCCGCGATCATCGGAGCGTTGATCAAGGAGCTCGCCTCAGGAACGGAACCGTGTCGGCCTGCTGTCGAACGGATGCTCCGGCAAGGGCGGCGCGACCTCGATCGGAACGGGCGGCGCGATCTATCCGCACGCCACGTTCCGTTCGAGGTCATCCTCGGCGAGGTGGCCAATCACACCGAGATGTTCGTTCCCCGGCTGCTCGAGGAGCTGATGCCGTCATCAACAACCGCGCCGAACCGAAACCATGAGGCGATCGCCGAGCTCTTTCGTCACGGACTGGTCGACCTCCTGGTCACCACGAACTTTGACGAGTGTCAGGAGGCGGCCCTCGGGACCATCGCGCCGCCACCCATGGTCCCCGTGTCCGGGCCGTTCACGGTGTCAGGGCCTGGCCTGCTCAAGCTGCACGGAACGATCTCCGACCCGCCCACTCTCGCAGCCACCCCAGAGGGGCTCGGGTCACGGAGCACGGATGAATGGAGGGGGTCTCTCGCCGCCGCGCTCGCCGGTAGGAACATCCTCTTCGTGGGCTATGGCTTCAACGACCCGTTCGACATCCAGCCGGCTCTCCGGCGAGCCGTCCAGCAGGGCGCGCACGTCTATTGGGCTTGTCGCGGCGCTGACGCTGACATCGGCCGGCTCGAGTTCGAGGTCACCAGCCTCATCCCGCACGATCTCGGAGATCCGCGCCGCAATCTCCTCCGGATGCTCGCGGACACCAAGCCCCTCGACCGCGCGGCGCCGCACGGCATGAGTTCGATCGAGCAGCGCGCCTCTGCGGAAGCTGCGGTCGACCGGACGCGCGACGCTTGCCCACTGCCGGTTGACCGGAAGCTCGCTGCGTTCGCCGCGCTGTTCTACTGGATCGAGGAGGGAGACCTCGCCCTCCGCTACTTCGAGGCTGCTGCCGCGTGTCCCGGAGCGACCTCAGTCGATCGACACACGCTCGCTCGTGCTTCGCTCCGGGCGCGTCGAGGCCGGCGCGCAGTCCGTCTGTTCGACGCGATGCTCCGCGAAGAGCTCCCGGCGGCCGACCCTGAGCGAGCGGCGAAGGAGATCGACTGGTGCATCGGTGCGGGGCACGTAGCCCGGACCGGCGGCCGCCCTCGTCTTGCCCGAACCTACTTCGCCAGGGCCCGCCGCGCGTTGAACCGGAGTGGGCTGCGCCTCGAAGAAGACCCGTATTTGGCAGACCAGGTCATGCGCAGTCAGGCCGGCGAGGAGGTCGAGGCGGCACGCATGTCGGCCACGCCTGCTCGACGAGCGCGCCATCTCGTGCTCGCGGACGACTGGCTGGACCGGCTCCAGCGGGTCCCCGGCCTGTCGCTCTCCACGCGACCGCTGCTCGACCTCGAACGCGCCCGCATCGCGCTGCTTCGCGGGGATCGGCGCGCGGCCCTGGCCCGCCTCGAGGATGCGCGCCGCACTATCGACCCGCTCCGTGACCTCCACGTCGTGACCATGTGCGATCGCCTCACCGCGGTCGCGCACCGGGACGACGCATCCCTCGTCGCTCTGGCAGAGGCGGCCAAGGCGCGGGGCCAGTGGATCGAGTGGGCCAAGATCCGCGCCGAGGCTCTCGGTTTCACCGGCTACGGCAGGCGTCTGCGCCTGCAGCGCGCGCTGCACAACCTTCTGCTGGCGAGCTGGGACTTGGCCAAAGACGTGCTGCTGCCCATCTAGCGGGGGCAAGCCCAAGACCGGAAGAAGGGAGATGCAATGAGCCAGCCACCACAGACGCCTGACGAAATCCTCCATCCCAAGCGGCCGCTGTGGCCGGGCTTCCGCAGCTCTTGGGCTCGGAGAGCGCTCTGAGCGGCCTCGGCGAGCACGAGTGATGCCGAGAAATGGATCCACGGAGCACAATGGCATAGATACTACCGGTCGGCACGGACTGTATTGACCGGCTAGGCACGCTTGGCTACCATGTCGGGATGTACCTGCGGACCACCACCCGACGCGCTGCGGATGGCACGCTCGTCCGCTATCTGCAGCTCGCCCACAACGAGTGGGACCCGGCCGCTCACCGCTCGAAGGTCCGCGTGCTCTACCACTTCGGCCGCGAGGACGAGCTCGACCGGGACGCCATCCGGCGGCTCATCGGCTCCCTCTCCCGAGCCCTCCCGCCGGGTGAGGCGGCCGCCGCAGCGCCGGAGCTGCGCTTCTGTGAGTCCCGGCCCCTGGGCGGTGCCTGGCTCCTCGAGGGGTTGTGGTCCAGGCTCGGGATTGGCGAGATCATGGCCCGCCTGCTGCGCGGCCGGCGTCTGGATCCGGCGGCCGAACGGGCCCTGCTCGCGATGGTCGCGAACCGGGCGCTGGCGCCGTCCTCCAAGCTGTCGTGTGCCGCCTGGGTGAGCGAGCGGGTCGCCATGCCTGGGCTCGTGTCGCTCTCCGACGACCAGTGCTATCGGGCGATGGACTGGCTGCTCGAGATCGAGGCCGAGCTTGCGGAGCAGGTGTACTGGGCGACCGCGAACCTGCTCAACCTCGAAGTCGACCTGCTCTTCTTCGACACCACCAGCACCTACTTCGAGACCGAGGCGGCCGATCCGCCCT
>JAJYJR010000237.1 GCA_021789355.1 Chloroflexota bacterium
TCGAGCATGCGCACGCGCTCGGCGCGCGTGAGGGCCAGGCCCTCCTCGTCGACGACCTTGCCGAAGACCTCCTCGATCTGCCGGCGCACCTCCACCTGGTTCGAGAGGTCCAGCTTCGGGTCCAGGTCCTGGATCACCCGGTTCTGGATCCGGAACTTGACGTCGCGGAACGACTCGCGGACGGGGACCTGCGGGACGATGCGGGGTGCGGCCGCGCCGCCGTTGCCGCTGGGCTGCGGCGGGGTGCCGGCGGGCGTGGGTGCGCCGGGCGCGGTGGGCGCCGGGAGCGACCCGCCGCTGGCGGGTCGGGCGCTCTCGATGCGTCTGAGCAGGGACATTGGCGCGCTCCCTCAGGCTCGCGATGCGGTCATCGCCAAGCGAAGATCGACCGGCGTTGGGCGGACCGGCCGGCCGACGAGTCGGCCTGGCGTGATTCGGACCCGACACCGGCGAGGTCACGGGCGAGGTGGGCCAGGTCCTGGCTCACCTGCGCCTCGGGGTTGCTGATGACGAACGGGATGCCACGGTTCAGCGCGTACACCACGCTGCGGCCGTCGCTGACGATGGAATGGTCCACCTTCCTGCCGAGCGAACGCTCCACGTCGGCCACCCGGATCCCGAGCGAGGAATCGGCCCGGTTGAGCACCAGGTCCAGGCGGTCGTCGTAGCCAAGCTGTCGCGCGACCTCCAGGAAGGCCCGGAGGTTGCGGATGTTCGTGATCTCGAGGGTCAGGATCGCCACGATGCGGTCGGTGGCGTCGAGCAGGGCCAGGACCATGTCATTGAGCACCGGCTGGGTGTCCACCACCACGAGGTCGTGGTCCTCGCGCAGCCGCTCCAGGACCCCTCGCATGTACGCCGGGGTGATGAGCTCCGCGGTCTCCGGCGAGGGCGGCGCGAGCAGCACGTCCACCCCGGACTCGTGCCGGACGAGCGCCGTCTCCAGCGACTCCGCCACGCCCGCCGCGATCTCCGGGACCAGGTCGGCCAGCGACCGGTGCCGCGGGTCCAGGTTCAGCATCACGGCCACGTCGCCGAACTGCAGGCTCCCGTCGACGAGCGCTACGCGTTGCCCCTGCTTCGCGGCTGCGACGGCAAGGTTGACCGCGATGGTGGTGCGCCCTACCCCGCCCTTGGGCGAGAAGATGGTAACCACGCTGCCCGTGGATTCATGGCGGCCCTCCGAGGCGCCCGCGGCGGACGCCGCCGCCTCGACCCGGTCGGCGGCCCTCGCCTGCTTCTCGGTCTCCCGCTCGTGGACCTTGCGGATGGAGGTCGTCAGCTCGTCCGCGCTGAACGGCTTGACCAGGAACTCCCGGGCGCCGGCCAGCATCGACCGGCGCAGGTAGTCCGCCTCGCCCTGCACGCTCATCATGATCACGGCCGTCGACGGGACCCGCGCGGTCAGCTGCTCGCTGGTGACGATTCCGTCCATGCCGGGCATGTTGATGTCCATCAAGACCACGTCGGGGACCAGCCGCGAGGCGAGCTCCAGTGCCTCCGGGCCCGACTCGGCGGCTCCCACCACCTCCATGTCGGACTCGAAGCCGAGCAGCTTCGCGAGATGCTCCCGGGTCTCCGGGATGTCATCCACGATCAGGATCCTGATCCGGTCGCTCATGCCTGCGTCAATGGCTCTCGTGCGTGCCGTCAGCCGTGACGGCGGGACTCAAAGCAGGGCGGATGGCACCGCCACCCGCCCGGGCTCGCTGAACTCATCTGGTCGGAAGCGTGCCCTCGAGCAGTACCGGCGGCAGCACGCCGTACTGGTCCAGCAAGGTCTTGAGCACGATGCCGCTGGTCTTGTCCGGCGGCGCGGAGGCGTCCGCCGGCGCGCGGAGGATCAGCGAGATCGGCGTGTCGGCATTGTCGGCGGCGTTGACCTGCGCGTACTTGATGACCTCCGCCTGCTGTGCGGTCACCGCCAGGATCACGATCATCTGTTGACCGGTGAGCCCCACGGCCGCCCCGGCCGACGGGGCCGGCTGCTGGGCCTGCTGGCCTGTGGTGGTGGTGGTCACGGGCGGCGTCAGCGTGCCCAGGACCTCCAGGTTCTGGATGATGTCCTTGACGCTCAGCTGCGGGCCGCCCGGCACCGGCTGCGGCAGCTGGCTGGCGGCGGCCCCCACGCCCGTCGGCGCCACGTACACCTGGATCTTGATGCCGATCACCATGTCCACCCGGTCCCCGGGCTGGATCAGGGTCCCGACACCGCTGTTCTGGTCGACCTGCACGGAGATCGCCCGGAAGCCGGGCTTCAGCGCCTTCACGATCTGGTCGCCCTGGGCGGTATTACCGGACGCGAAGTCGGCGGTGGTGAACGTGCTGCCCGCCGTGATCTGCTGGCGCGCGATGCGCCCCACGACCTGGCTGGGGTCGCTGAAGGCGTCGACCGGGGCGCTGGTGACCGGGACCTCCTTGACCACCACCTGGGCGGCGGTGATCGTGGTCCCGAGTGAGATGTCGGCGGCGGCCTGCACGATCTTCGTCGTGGTCGCGACTGTTGCGCTCGCTCCGCCCGGTGTCGTCCCTCCCTGCGTGCCGTACCAGAGGATGCCGCCGAACGCGGCAACCGCCAGCAGTGCGCCCACCAGGATGATGAGCCGGCTCGAACGTTTCAATTGAGTGCTCCCCACGCTCCCCTAGGTGACAGGCGGCAACACTGTAGCACCCCAGTCGGTGCGTTCGACCCTACGAATCTCCCATGACTCAGTGCGCGCCCGGGTGGATACGGGACGTGCCGGCCCAACGTGCGCGGCCCGAGGCCAACCGTCCGCCAGATATGAAAGGGCGCCAGCCATGCGGCTGGCGCCCTTCTCGTTCGCGAGACGTCGTCAGACGGATGTGCCGACGGTGCTCAGGATGCTGCTGACCTGGTGGCCGAGGAAGATGAGTGCCACGATCGCGATGATCGCGATGAGTGCAAGGATCAGGGCATATTCCGCGAGGCCCTGGCCCTCCTCGCGATCGAAGAAGCGGGCGGCGAGATACTGGACGAGCGCCACTGGTGGGATCCCTCCTTTCACGTGAACTCGGTCCGGACGACCGGGCGCACAGTATGCGCCCCGATTCTCCACCGGGTCCACTAGGAATCAAGTACCTGGTGGATTCCGGTGCTGGCGCGCACCAAAGTCACACGCTGGTCCCGATCGTGCTCAACATGCCGCTGACGCTGTGGCCGAAGAACGCCAGCGAGACGATCGCCACGATCGCGATCAGCACCAGGATCAGCGCGTACTCCGCCAGCCCCTGCCCGGCGTCCGCTTCGCGGGACGGCGGGGAAAGAGCAAACATCCCCCATCCTCCGATCCGGTCGGCTCGATACGAGCCGGATGACGACAGGCCGGCCCGGATGACCCGGGTCGACATGCGGACCCTACGCGAACTGGGGGTCGAGTACAAGCCTCACGATGGTCCCGTCGGTCCCGGGCTCGGGTCATATCGGTGACGGCCCGCACCGCCCGGCGCTCGACCGCCCTGGATCAGCCCGGCAGCTCGGCCGCCAGGTCCAGGCAGCGCCCCTCGTCGCTGAGCCGCGCCTCGATCCCCAGCGACCGGGCCCGCTGCTCGATGTCGCGCCAGGTCGCGGCGGGCAGCCCCTGCGCGCGGGGGGGCTCGGCCCTGGGCGCACGCGCCGCCTCGTCCTCGTGCTGCTCGCGGATCATGGCCGCCAGCGCCGGCGGCAGGTCCTCGCCCTGCTCGCGCGTACCGCGCCCGCGTTTCGTGCCCGCTGGCGCCGGTGAGCGCTCCTCGTCGGCCGGCGAGCCGGCATCCGCAACGGCGGCCCCCGCGGGCAGCGCCAGCACGGTCTCGGCCGTGTGCATCGCCTGGACACGCGCCGCCAGCGACGCCGGCTCCCACGCGAGCGAGAGCGACACGCGCGCGGGTGCCGTCTCGAGGTAGGCGGCAATGGCCCCGTCGATGATGCGGAAGAGGCCCGTCTCCAGGTCGATGTCGAGGCGCCGGTCGGCGCCCACCGAATCGAATTCCACCGGGACCTGCGCGTCGCGCCCGCGGTCCCGTGCGAGCCGCCGCAGCGTGGGCACCAGCCCGAGATCGTCGAGCACCATGGGGCGCACGTTGAAGATGAACGTCTTGGTGGCATCCAGCGCGTGCTGCACCACGTCGATCAGCGTCCGCGCCTCGCGCAGCGCCGCCTCCGGGTCGCGCGCCACCAGCCGCTCCACGATCTGGGCCTGCAGGACGATGTTCGCCAGGCTCTGCGCCGGCCCGTCGTGCATGGCCCGGGCGATGTCACGCCGCATGTCCTCCTGCGCCGACAGGATCGCGCGGGACACGGCCGCCGAGACGGGGAGCACCTCGTTCTCGTCGGCGGAGTGAGTCGCCGGCACCCACCTGGCCGCCGCCTGGAGCGCCTCCACCAGCTCGGCGAGGTGGTCGCGGTAGCGGACCAGGACCTTCTCCTTGCCCGCCAGCACGTCCACCTGCGCTTCCATCAGCGCGCTGCGCCGGGTCAGCGTCAGCAGCTGCGCCACCGCCTCGCGCAGCTCGGCCGGATCCGCATCGTGGCGGCCCTGCATGGCCGCCAGCCGCTCGCCCGCCTGGACGCGCCGCTGCTCGTGGCGCGCCGCCTCCGACCGGGTCTGCTGCTCGAGCATCGCGATCTCCGCGAGCTCGCGCCCGAGCCGCTCGATCTGTTCCTCGGCTCCGCCCAGCGCCGCCGCGACGGGTTCGGCCGGCGCCTCGGGCCCGCCGGACTCGGACACCGTCTCGTCCCGCCGGCCCATTCAGTCCTCTGGGACCCGGATCCAGCCCTGCCGCATCGCGTACACCACCGCCTGAGTCCGGTCGTTCACGGACAGCTTGCGCAGGATGCTGCTCATGTGGTTCTTCACGGTCTGCTCGCTGATCGAGAGCTGGAAGGCCACCTGCTTGTTGGTCATACCCTGCGCGATGTTGTCCAGGATCTCCACCTCGCGCGGCGAGAGCGGGGCGAAGATGGGCTGCGACTCCTGCCCGTAGATCGACAGCTCCCGGAACTCCTTGAGGACCCGGCTGGCCACCGCGGGACGGGAGAAGACCTTGTCGTTGATCAGGTACTCGCCGCCGCCGACCCGGCGGATGATCGCCACCAGGTCCACCGGCGCGACGTCCTTCAGGATGAAGGCGGCGGCCCCGGCCTTGATCGCGTCGAACAGCGAGTCCTCGTCCTCGTTCTGCGCCAGCACGATCACCGCCGCGCTCGGCAGCCCACGCTTGATGCGCGCCGTGGCCTCGATGCCACCCGGCGCCGGGAGCGAGAGGTCCATCAGGATGATGTCCGGGGCGAGCTCGTCGGCCACGTCGATGGCCCGCTGGGCGTCCTCCGCCTCGCCGACGATTTCCAGGTCTGGCTCTTGTTCGAGTGCGTTGCGAAGACCGAGCCTGAAGAACGGATGGTCATCGACCAGCAGGACCTTGAGCACTCCGCCTCCTCGCCGGTCGGGCATGGTCCGTCTCCGATCCGGTCCCTGGTAGCCCTCCGGCATGTCCCTACCTCCTGTCTGTCCCTTCGGGGATCGTAACGCAGATGCGCGCCCCCGCCGAGGGGTTCGACTGGATCTCGAGCCGCGCCCCGATGAGCTCGGCGCGTTCCCGCATGAAGCGGAGCCCGAAGCTCCTGTTCGTGCCATCGCGAATGACCTCCGGGGAGAACCCGCGCCCGTCGTCGACGATCTCGAGCACCCACTCGCCGGCCGCGCCTCCCGCGGCCTGCGTCGCGATGCGGACATGCTGCGCGTTGGCGTGGTGGCGCACGTTCTGAAGCGCCTCCTGCACGATCCGCAGCACCACCGTCTGCTGGGTGTCGCCGAGCCGCTCCGGGGGTGCCGCGAGCTGCAGGTCCACGCCCACGCCCGTGGCGGTCTCGAGGGCGCTGGCCTGGTCCCGGATCGCCCCGTACAGGCCGATCTCGTCGAGCAGAGGAGGGCGCAGCTGCGTGATGAACGCACGGACGTCGCCCAGCTCCCGGCGGAGCAGATCGCGCAGGTACCGGATCTCGGCGCGGGCCCCGGCCGGGTCGCGGTCCAGCATCCGGTCGATGAACTCGACCTGGAAGATCGCGTTGGTCAGCGCCTGGGCCGGTCCGTCGTGGACCTCCTGCGCCAGCCGTTGGCGCTCGGACTCCTGCGCCTCGATGATGCGCATCTGCACGTCGGTGGGTGTCTGCGCCGCGGCGCCGTCGCCGACCAGGCTGCCGTCGCCCTGCTGGAGGAAGAGCCACGCGCGCTCCAGGTGCGTGATGACCAGGTCGAGCTTGGCCTGCTCCATCTGCCGCTCACCGAGCTCCCTGGCGGTCGCCTCGAGCGCCAGCTGGAGGCTGGTCCGGCGCGCCTCGTTGCCCGGGTCGGCCGGCCCGCGGGAGAGCGCCTCCATCTCCTCGCGCTGGAGCCGGGTGGTCGCGAGCACGTCGGCGTAGGCCTCGCGGTAGCGGGTCGCGATGGCGCGCAGCTGGTTCGCGCCGTAGCTGACCAGCTGCTTTGCCTCCGCGTCGAGCTGGTCCAGGCGCGCGCCGCCACGTTCAGCCGCGTCCATCGCACGGGAGTATAAGGTTCGCGCGCGAGGCCCTGCCGATCCGCCTCACGGGCCGCACGCGATCCGGTAGGCGTGGGTGCCGGCGAGGGGGCCGGCGGAAGCGGCCGGCAGGACCGAGGTCGCCGGCGTGGATGCCGGCGCGGAGATGTTGCCCGCGCCTGCCAGGTCGATCGGGACGAAGCAGGACGCATCGGGCCCGCCCTGCGCCAGGACCCCCGGCCAGATCCCGGCAGTGCCGCTGACCACCAGCACGTGGGCGTCGAAGTGTCGAGCAAGGTCCAGCACGCTCGCGGGCGACTCGTCCGGCAGCCCAAGTGTCGGCACGCGCATGCTCCAGGCGATCCAGATCGGATGGTCCGCCACGATGGGGGCGTCGGCCGCGGGAGGGAGGCCGGCGGCCGTCAGCCGGTCCGCGAGCGCCGCGTAGCGCGCCTGCGCCTCACGCCCGACCCCCGCGATCGACGCCACGGAGATCGCCAGCACGGGGACCGCCGTGGCGACGACCAGCACCGGCGCGAGCCAGGCCACCGGCCGCGTCCAGCCGCGCAGGCGCCCGATCCGCACGAGCAGCCCGTCCAGCGCCAGCAGGCACGAGATCAGCAGCAGCACCTGCACCGGTCCCGCCGCGTGCAGGAACGTGCCCCACGTCGTGGCGACCGGGAAGAACAGCGTGGTGGCCGTGAACGTGATCACGGAGAGCACCAGCAGCGGCCGCAGCGCCCCGGCCCGCCCCTGCCAGGGCAGCGCGACCAGCCCGATCGGCCCCGCGGGGATGGCCGGGACCAACAGCACGTCCACCAGGTTGTGCTCGAATCCGGTCACGCGGGCGCCGACCAGCCCGCCGATCCCCTGCGCGAGGTACCGGGCGAGTGTCGGCCGGTCCTGCCAGGCGAAGATGTCGAAGCCGGTCACCGACAGCGCGTTGGCCAGAGCCTGCCCGGGCATGGGCGACCCGAACGCCAGCCAGTCGCGGAGCATCCAGGGCGAGTAGATCGCGATCGAGACGACCGCCGGGACCGCGATCAGCCGGAGCCGGGTGCGGCGATCCAGGAGGCCGAGGGGGCCGCGGGCACCGAACCACGCCAGCCCGGCCCAGGTCAGCGCCACCCACAGCGCCTCGTTGCGCGCCAGTGCCGCCAACCCCAGGACCACCCCGAGCCCCAGCAGGCGGGGGTCACGGAGCGAGCCGCCGCGCGGGTCGCGCAGGATGCGTGCCATCAGGAGGCAGGCGGCCAGCGCCAGCACCGTGAACGGCATGGTCGAATCGGGGAGCGCGCCGTGCACCACCAGCGGGCCGTACGCGGCCGCCACCAGGCCCGTGCCGAGCGCCAGCGTGCGCGCACGCCCGGCCGGCATCCCGCGCTCGGCCGCCACGTCCGACGCCAGCCGCCACGCGAGCACCGGGACCATGGCTCCCACCAGCACCGCAGCCACCTGCGCGGCGCGGAAGGTTGCGCCGAGCAGCGCCATGGGCGCCGCGGCCAGGAACGTGGGCAGCGGCATCCACACCTCGAACGCGGCGCGCGGCACGATCAGCGGCGGAGTCTGGTAGCTCCACAGCGCGTCGCTGACGAGCCCGTGCCCCTCGAGCAGGTTGCGCGCGACCGCCACGTAGTAGGCGGTGTCCTCGGAGACGGGGAAGGGGATCGCGGCGGCGGCCACCGCCCGTACCGCCAGGGCGGCGACGAAGATGGCGCCCGCGCTCAGCCAGGCCTCGCGGCGGTTCACGGCGCGGCCGTGCGGCGCCCGTGCGGGCGGACGCACGCGCCAGCGCCGGACCAACAGCCACACGTCGGCGCGGTGCGTGCCGGTTCAGCACGGCCTTGAACGCCCGAGTGCCTGGGAGCGGCGCTCACGCTGTCAGCGCGCCGACCGCGATCTGCAGGACGCCGTCCGGCCGAGCGAGCGAGTAGCCGGTACCCGTGATGACTCCCAGCGCAAGGGGTTCCGCCCCCGTCACCAGGGCCTTGAGCCTGAGCAGGTTGGCAGCCGCCTCGTCGACGACGGGCGGACTGGAGCCCAGCTTGATCTCGAAGGCCGCCCATCGCCCGTCGGGCAACTCGATGATCGCATCGG
>JAJYJR010000238.1 GCA_021789355.1 Chloroflexota bacterium
CCCCCCCAGAGCTCGCTGCGCCCCCTCAGAGCTCGCCGCCCCCCCCTCAGAGCTCGCCGCGCCCCCGGAGCTCGCCGCCCCCCCCTCAGAGCTCGCTGCGCCCCCTCAGCATCTGACCCGAAACAGGTCCGGAGGCAGGGATGCCAAGCCGATCCGGGTTTTCGCTCCGACGTGATCGGGCCTGCGGCCCGCGGGCAGCTGTGAGAGTGCCGTTGACGGTCCGCGGGTGGCGGCGGCTGGGCGGCGGCGTGGGCGGGCGCGTCGGTGGCGGGTGCCTGGTGGGTGGGCGCAGGCGGTGAGCGCAGGCGGGGGGCGCAGGCGGGGGGCGCAGGCGGTGGGCGCAGGCGGGGGGCGCAGGCGGTGAGCGCAGGCGGGGGGCGCAGGCGGGTGCCTGCTGGGTGGGCGCAGGCGGGACTCATCGTCCGCCCCCGCGACGGCGTAATCGTCCGCCCCCGCGACGTGGTATCGGCAGTAGTGCTACGCGACCGGCTTTGCCGCGGCTGCACCGTCAGTTACCCGATCCGACGCGGGCCGGTGCGCAGGGGCGTGGCCTCGGGCGTGCGGGCGGCGGCGTGGTCGCATCGTGGCATGGCTCAGCCCGGATGGCCGGGACCCCGGCCTTGACGTCCCGCGCACCGCGCAAGGCGTGGAACCGAGCCCGGCAACACTTCTACCGATACCGCGGGGCGATACCGCGGGGCGATACCGCGGGCGGCCTGGGCGGGTTGAACCCCCCGCGGGGCATACCGCGGGGCATACCGCGGGGCATACCGCGGGGCATACCGCGGGGCGATACCGCGGGGCGATACCGCGGGCGGCCTGGGCCGGTTGAACCCCGGGCGGGGCTTGGCAGGCATACCGCGGGCGGCCTGGGCCGGTTGAACCCCAAGCGGGGCTTGGCAGGCATACGGCGGGCACCCTGATCGGAAATGGGTCCGGAGGCGGGCATGCCAAGCCGATCCGGATCTTCGCTCCGACGTGATCGGGCCTCCGGCCCCGCAGGCATCTGTGCATGAAAGTTGGCGCGTGGCCGAACCGCCGGACGTCGAGCGCGTTGGGGCTGCGTACGAGTTCTGCTCCCGCGTGTCCCGACGATATGGCCCCCCGTCGTCGCCATCATGGGTGACGCGACCCTTCCACCCGCGGAAGAACGGCGCGGTATTCGATCATCCGTGATCGACACTTGACCTATTCTTCCATGAATGGAAGAATAGAGCGGTATTCGCTCATCCATGCGGGAATGGCGTTGGACACTCGGCTCGATACGGCAAGCCTGCGACCAGTGCTCGACGAGGTGGAGCGGCGCCGCTGGCTCTTCGAGCACCTTCCACTCGATCCGGTCCATCGAGACTGGCTCCGGCAGCGTGCCTGGGTCCGCACCGTCCACGGCACGATCCGCATCGAGGGAAACACGCTGTCCGACCTTGAGGTCGAGCGACTGCTCGAAGGGGCGCCAGGCCGGTCGCTGCCTCGGAAGGACGTGCTGGAGGTCCTCGGCACCCGGTCGGCGCTCGGGTTCGCCGACGAGATCGCCCGCGACCCCAAGGTGGTCGTCGACCAGGCCGTTATCCGTGAGATCCACCGCCAGGTCCTCGACGGCCAGAGCCCCCTGCTCACGCCTGGCGAATACCGCCGCGGCGAGAACCGGGCGGGTACGCCGACCGGCGAGATCATCTTCACCACGCCACCGTCGGGGGACGTTCCAGAGCTCATGCGCTCGCTCGCCGACTGGCTCGCGGACGATCATGGCATGCCCGCGCCGATCCTCGCGGCACTCGCGCACCTGGAGTTCGTCGCGATCCACCCATTCAACGACGGTAACGGTCGGACGGCGCGGATCTTGTCGCGCATCCTGCTCATCCGCGGCGGATACGCGCTGGACGGGCTCGTCTCGCTCGACGCGTGGCTCGACATCATGCGCAGCGATTACTTCACCGCGATCCGTGCCAGCATCGGCCGGTCGTACGAACCCGGATACGACGCTACGCCGTTCGCCGACTTCTTCGTCAGGGCGATTACCGGCGCCGCTGACCACGTGCTCGCGCGCATCCGTGGCATGGGCGAGATCCAGATCAAGGTGCGCCGCGACGTCATAGCGGGCAAGTTGCCGCCGGCGATGCTCGACGCGCTCGTGTACGCGTGGATCAGCCGAAGCCTGCGCGCCGCAGACTACCAGCGGGTCACCGGGCGCACGGCACCGACGGCGAGCCGCGATCTTGGCGCCGCCGCCAGTCTGGGCTATCTGATCGCCGAGGGTGTCAGTCGCGATCGGTGGTACCGCCTCGGCCCGCGGCTGCTTGAAACGCCGGCCGCCGGCGAACCCGCCGACCCGCGGGAGTCGACGCCGCGCGCATAGACGCCGCGCGCATAGAAGATCCGCGATAACGACCATCGTCACCGTCGTGGGCCACCTGGGAGTGGCAGCCCGCCCGGATGGTCGGTGACCCGCCCAAGGCGGCAGACGACAGGCGCCCGATCGAGACCCGGGACGCGATTCACGAGGCACGGTCGCCGGATGCCGGATGATCGCGCCGCGCTCGTCGGCCTTCATGCACTGGTGGACGGGTCCTGGGACGCGGCCTCGAGCAGTCGGCGGGAATCCGCCGGGCGACTGGATCGGAAATGCGTCGCGCAGGGCAAGCAGATGGCCGTCGCCGGACACGAGCAACGCATCTTCGGCCGCGGCGAGGGCGACGAGGTAGTCGTCCCCTGGATCGACCGAACGGGTCGGGGGCGGGTCGCCCGGACCGAGCGCGACTGTCGCTGTGCGCGCAAGCCACGCGATCACATGCTCCGCCTCGTCCGCCGTGATGTGGCGGCGCAGCTTCGGATACGCGAGCGCTCGCGCGAGTTCAGCGAGCAGGGCAGCCGAGACCACGAGCTCGAACTCGCCATCCTGCCAGGCCAACAGGAGGCGAGCCGGTGCGCCGGTCGGGGAGAGGAGGGCGGAGATGATGACGTTCGGGTCGAGGACGGCGCGCAACGGTCAAGGCCGCGGCCGGGTCGCGTGCTGCGCTTCCACAGCGAGCGCGATGGACTCCTGCTCGGGAAGCTGGCTGTGCTTCCACAGCCCCTGGAGCAGGTCCAGGCCAAACTCGCGCCGGAGTGCGTCCTCGATGACGGCGCTGTCGCCACGACCCGTACGTGCGGCCCGGAGTCTGACCGCGCGCAGGACACGCTCGTCGATTGTCAGGGTCGTGCGGACTTTGGCCACGCCGGCATCAAAGCATCATGACGTCATGATGCGGACCGGCACCTGCCTCACCCTGTCGCTCCCGACCTCGATCGCCAGCACCCGGTGGCTGTCCGACAGCACGAAGTCGACCTCGCGGTTGGCGTCGCGCCACCAGCTCGCCTCGATCCCGGGCGCCGCCGTGTTCACGAGGTGCGCGCCGTCTCCCACTGGCTCGCCAGTCAGGCACGATCGCGCAGGCCAGGATCATCCGCGCTCGCGATGTCAACGGGAGACGCCAGCTCGGCAACGGCCTGGCGGACGAGCTCGGCAACGGCCTGGCGGAAGAGCGTTGTCTTTCCCACCTGGCGGGGCCCGGCGACCACCTGGATGAACCGTCGAGGCTCGCGGAGCCGGCCGAGCAGCGTCGCGAAGACGGGACGCCTGTACGGCGGCAGGACGGACGAGTTGCTCAACACAGTGAGTAGAACTACTCAACGTGCTGAGTAGACGTCAAGTGCGCCCGCGTGCAGACGGAGACGCCGGGGCCGAGGTCCGCGTCAGGGCCCGCGACGGGTTGTGAGATACGCGCCCGCCCGGAGCGACACGAGGCGCGGCAAGTCGATGCGGAGACGCTCGGCGCGGCGGATGTCGATGGTCGCCGGCCGGGACGGCGCGCGGAGCGGCGAGTCCCACGCATCCGGACCGAACAGGTGGTGGCGAAGGATGCGCGCCTGCCACGCCGAGGTCTCGGACTCCGCGGCCCCTTCGTCCAGGGCCAGCGCAAGGGCGCGTCGGGCAGCCGCCGGCCACCGACTCCAGGCTACCGCCGAGCGGAGCAGCGTGGCGGTCTCGGCGAGCGTCCGTTCCTCGTCCTCGATGGCGTGCTCGATCGCGTCTGCCGTCATGCGTGCGCCTCGCGCAGCTCGGCCTTGATGCCGCTGCTCACGGCGAGCTGCTCAATGATGCGAGCCGGAGCCAGGCCGTAGTGCGCGGCGAGGTTCCTGACCAGCGCGTCCGCGATCGCCGGGATCGCGGCGCGGTTACCGATCCCCGGAAGCAGCGTGTTGAACCGGGCGATGATGGCGTCTGCGCTGGTTCGCGGTGCGGCAAGCGGGAGGTCGTCACTGTCGCGCCGTCGGCCCGAAGCGACCTTGAGGACGTACAGATCTTCGATCGACAGCGCGCGCACGGTATGCGTGCGACCGGCGGGACTCACGATCTGCGCCACGCGTGGCGCCCGTGCGAGATCGCGGATCATGATCAGGCCCCAGATATTCTCCACGGTCGTCAGGTCGATCCGGAAGTCGGGGCCGTACCGCCCGCGCAGCTCGGCTTCCACCTGGGCCACGGCCTCATCGCTGACCACCGGGGTGTACGCACCGACGTCCCTGGACGCGCCGCGGATCCCATGAGCCGCCATCGCGTTGCCGCCCACGAGAACGATCAGGTCGCCGATCGGCTCCCCGCGCTGCTCCGAGACCTCGGCCAGGCGCCGCAGCACCTCGATCGGGGCGGGCCAACGGACCGCCATGTCGTGGTCTCCCATCTCCGTTCCGCTGGCCAGTTCGGCGTCGCCCCATAGTCGGCCGGCTTCCACCCGTGTCAACTGGACAGCGCGCCCTGTGCGTCATAGCCGGTGGGCAAGTCCCGGGTGCGGGAGCACTGGCACGGAGCCACCGGGATGAGTGCCGGCTCAGACGCCGATTATCTCGACCTGGTCGCGCGAGAGACCGGCGGCGTCGCGCAACAGTTCCATGTCGTCGGGGTCGGACGTGAGAATCACGGCGGTGCCGGCCGCCACTGCCTCCGCCATCACGAGTGCGTCGACCGCCGATGGCGGCCGGTCGTCTTTGAGCCACCGGCCCGATGCCTGCCGGAGGAGCCACGCCCGGGCGCGCAGTATCCCGGCCTGTCGAGCGCGCTCGGGCGTGAGCGGCAACTCCTCGTCGACGCTCTTGATGACCCGGTCGACGAGGGCGTGGTCGGGCCGGTCGGTCACGACCTCGGCGAGCACGGCCGCTGGGATCGCGACCTGGCGCCCTTCGCTGCGGGCACGGATAAGGACGGCACGGGCGTCACGGTTGCCGTCCGCGATCGCCGAGATCCCCCCGGAGTCCAGCAGGAGCGCGCCCCGGCTAACCGTTACCTCGGCCAAGGCGCTCGGTCGATCCGGCGCTGGACGTCGTCAGGGACGGGGCCATAGACGGCGGACAGATCGCGCTCGAGGTCGACCAGGCGGTCGTGCTGGAGCGCCCGGGCGAGGGCCTCGTCGAGAAACCGCGAGAAACCGCGCTCGCCGACCCGGGCCTTGGCCTCGCGGACCCGGTCTGGATTAAGGGTGGTTGAGAACTTCGCCGTGGCCATGCCGGTATCCTACCACTGGTAGGATAGATGTCAACTTCTTTCGCGCTACGCCCCGATCGTGGCCTGCGAGCCGGGACTCGCGCTCCCACGAAGCCCGACTTACCAACCGTTCTTGACGCACAAGCAGCGCGCCTTGTGCGACATAGCCGGCTGGTACGGCGGCAACCGGGTTTGCTAACTATGGGCGGTTCCACGCGCCACGACTACCCCAGGTTGTCGGGGCGACAGGCGCACCCGTCGGCCATGTGGCGGCCTGTGGCTGCCAACCGCGCGCGAACGTCTGAGCAGGATGCGGAGCCGTCCACACAGCAGGATGCCCTGTGCGGCATACCCGGTGAAAGACCCGAACCCTGACGCTCGTCGCGCGCACAGTTCCAACGCGCGTAGCGCACGGGTGACGGCAGCCCTTGACGCCCGCCGACGAGCCTCCCATGCTCATAACTGTTCGGATTTTTCGCTTTGCGACGACCCCGGCGACCGCCTGACTATTCGGATTCTTCGGGATGGATCACCACACAATCGCACCTGACGACCTGCTTTCTACCGGCGAGGTAGCCCAGATGCTCGGCACCACGCCGCGTCACGTCGCGCACCTCGCCGACCGTGGCGAGCTGCCGTACACGCTTGCCGGGACCCACCGGCGGATCCGCCGTGCCGACGCCGAGCGTCTCGCCTCGCTGCGCGCGCCGGCCGGGGGCGGCCCGATGACGCGCGACCAGCGCCAGTCGCTCTGGCTCAGCTACCTCGTCGCCGCGCAGCTCGTCCAGGATCCGGAGCGCGTCCTGTCTGACGCAAGGCGCACCGCCGAGCGGTACATCACAAAGGGCGTGTCGGGCGCGCCTTGGCTGCGCCAGTGGCTGGCCCTCATCAACGAGGGCCCAGATACCGTGCTCGCGGTGCTCGTATCGACCTCGCCCCAGGCGCGCGAGCTGCGCCAGAACTCGCCGTTTGCGCAGGCGCTCGACGGCGAGGAGCGGATTCGTACGGTCCAGGCCTTCCGCCGCACCCACGGTCGGGGAGCGGGGCGCTCGACGCCATGAAGTTCGAGGACCTCAAGCACATCGTACGCGCGTCGGCGGCGCTGCTCGACGACCAGGGCCTGCTCGACCCCGATCGGCCGGAGTTCGTCATCGTCGGCTCGGAAGCCATTCTCGTGCTCGCCTACGACTACCGCCTGCCGGCTGCCGGCGATGGCCACCCGGTCTGACGAGGCCGACGTCGTGCCGCCGGATGATCCCGACGGGACGAAGGCAACGATCATCGGCGCCGTGCTCGGGGAGATGTCGCCGTTCCACGACGCGAACGGCTACTACGCGCAGGGCGTGGGCGAGGATACGGCGTGGCTGCCCGATGGCTGGCGAGATCGCCTCATCCCCTTCGAGGCGCCGTCCATCCTCGTCCCGGGGCGCGGCCTCGCGATCGAGCGGCACGACCTCGCGGCGTCCAAGCTCGCGGCAGGACGGATCAAGGACTTCGAGTTCGTCGAGGCGCTCATCGCAGTCGGGATCCTCGACGTGCCCACGATCCGCGAGCGGCTCGACGCGATCCCCCCCGGGGCCGGGTCGCCCGGCCAAGATCGCCGCCGCCCGGAAGTGGCTGACAGGCCGCTGACCGAACCACCCGCGCCGCCGGCGGGCCCCACAAACGCGTGCGGGACGCTGCGCGCCGTAAGTGTTGGCGAGCACCCACCCGGCGGCCAGGTTCGGGTCTTCTACCGCGTGTGCCGCACAAGGCCGCGTCCCGCCGCCCGTCCCTACCTCTGTCGATCCTCGCCCCCCTCGACACGTGATTGCACTCGCAACCGCCCCACAGTTAGAACACCCCCCGCGGGCATTTGCCAACCGGTGCGTAGCCGCACTGGCCGCGGTCACCACATCGATCATGGTCGGAGGCGACCGAAGCGTCCGCCGATCCGCCTTCCCACCCACCACGTCCCCACCAGCGCGATCACGGCGCCCGTGGAGTCGATGGCGACGTCAAGCACCGACCCGTGGCGACCCCGGACGAGAGTCTGGTGGAACTCGTCGGTCGAGGCGTAGAGGGCGGTGAGCACGAGGGCCCAGGCACCCGCCGAGGCGGCGAGCCGCCCGATCGACCCGGGAGCCCGCGACCGGCCGACCAACCCGGGAGCCCTCCCCAGGCGCTCCGGCCACCGACCGTCCGGCCACCAACCGTCCGGCCACGGGCGCAGGCCCGCCGGCCATCCCTGCAGCGCCGCCCAGAAGAGCAACGCGAGGATCCCGAAGACCCCCATGTGCCCGGCCTTCCGGATCGCGAAGTCGAGCGAGGAGTCCGAGGAGAACCGCAGGTCGGGCCGGCTCGACAGGTAGAAGATGAACGCCATCCAGCCGAGGACGGGCAGCCACAAGTAGCCAGGTCGGAGCGCGCGGCCCTCGTCGGTCCCTGGGCGGCTCCTGTCGGCGCCCGGGTCGCCCGCGCGAGAACCGGCGCCCGTCGGCAGCGGTGCATCGTCGGGTCGGGGACCGGCGCCCGGGTCGCCCGCGCGAGAACCGGCGCCCGTCGGCAGCGGTGCATCGTCGGGTCGGAACGGCCTCACCCTGTCCCCCAGCTTGGGTATGACGCAACTTGACACGTGCGTCATACCACAGGCTGTGCCGCGGAGGTAGGGCGGCGATCCGCGCGACGGCGTGTCGATGGCCGGGGGACGCGGGCTCCTGCGCGAGGCCTGGACGTCCGATGATCGGACGGCGACGCTCCGTTCGTCCCTGGGGGACGCGCCCAATGCCCGCCTGCTCTACGACGGACCCGGAGCCAGCGTGTTCGGGTTGCTGCCCCAGCAGCCGGTCGCCGCGAACGGTAGGCGCTGCCGGCGGGAGTTGTCAGAGGGCGATACGACCCCCTGTCCGTTTGGTAATCCGGGGCCAGGCCTTGGCTGTCGGGTGGCCCGAGCCCCGCACGCGCCCCTCGGCGCCCGCACCGGCGCCGGCAGTACGTCGCGCCCGCACGCCTGCGCCCACGCCCCGTTCGCCCCGCGCGCCGCACGCCTGCGCCCACGCCCCGTTCGCCCCGCGCGCCGCACGCCTGCGCCCACGCCC
>JAJYJR010000239.1 GCA_021789355.1 Chloroflexota bacterium
GGGGCGAGCAGCCGTCCCGGGCCCAGGACGAAGCGGGCGAGGCGCGTGTGCTCCGGCGTCACGAAGTACGGATGGGCGCCCCAGGAGCGATCCCGCGCCAGAGCCAGCATGCGCGGGCCGAGCGCGGCCAGCACGAGCTCGTCGCGCGGCACGCCGCTCGCCGTGGCGGCAAGCTCGTCGAGGTAGCCGCGCATGACGGCGACGGGGTGCTCGAACCGGCGCCCGGTCTCCCGCTCGACGAGGTGCGGGTGGCTCACCCCCAGCCCCAGCAGGATTCGTCCGGGATACCGCTGCGCGAGCGCCGCGTGCGCGGCTGCCACGTCGGGAGCCCCGTTCGTCCAGACGCTGAGGATCCCCGACGCGACGACGATACGAGGGGTCGCGGCCAGGCACGCATCGGCCAGCGAGAAGAACTCCGCGCCCGATCCGCCGGGCAACCAGATCGCCCCGTAGCCGAGCCGGTCGAGCTCGGCGACGGCCTCGCGGGTCCGCTCACGATCTCCGCGGCGGAGCTGGGCGCTCCACACGCCGATCCGTCCGAGTGGGTTCGCTCGCGAGTGGGCGATGCGACCCGGCGTTCAGCCGAAGACGGTCACCTCTAAGGCAGTCGATCCGACGGCTCACACAGTCGAGGTGCAGGCTGCCGTATCCGCGTTTCTGGGCGCCGCGTTCGCAACGGATCATCTGGCCCGCGAGTCCGGCTGAGTGAGTCGACACTGGCAGATCCGGGGGTCAGTCCGGCCCAGGCTGCAACCTCCTTCCACGGGCGAACGCCGCAGGCGACCTGCATGGTGGGTCCAGACGTGGAGAGCTCGGTCTGGGGTGGCGCCCGTTCAGACGGTCAGGATCGCGGACCTGGCCGAGCGGTAGCGCACCGGTCAGCCGCTCGTCTTGCAGATCCCAGAGCTCGATGCTTCGGGTGAGCGCCACTGTGGCAGGTGCGCCCAGCTCCCCGATCACGAGCTCGATGTGCACGTCCCTCGACGTGTCGAGGTCGAAGAAATCGAGCTCGCTCGCACGGCGCGATCGCAGCGTGTCGGCATCGAGGACCCGGCCAATCGCCTCCGCGAGATCGGACCGCCCCGAGCCAGGCTCGCCCACGAGCACGGCGTGGTGCCGGATGACGGACTCGAATGTCTCGAATCCGCGGAACCGCGAGATGGAGACGGTTCATATCGTCGCCATGACACCCCGGAGGAGCAGTGAGTCAACCCACAGCATACGGTGGGCCGTAGGTCTCGTGGGCGGCAAGCTCGACGCCGCGGAAGAGTTGGAGCCGTCAGCGCTGGCGAAGCTCGAGCCGCCAACGCCCGCTGCTTCGAGGGACATCTCGCCGCCTACCTCGCCTCGCTGCAGCCCCTGAGCGCCAAGATCACGGCGCTCAGGGCGAGCTACGCCGGGCCCCCGGTCGTTTTCACCCAGCCCGCTGTCGAACCTCCGAGATCCGCAGGCGGCGTGGACGATCCCCCGAGCGCCCGACGATCTGGGCCACCCGCTGGGCCGCCAGCTGCCCGCCGCGCCACGTTGGCGATGAGGTAGGCCCGGCAGGTGATCGCAAAGCTCCGGCCGGCGAGCCTCCCGGCGAGCCCTTCGACAACCTGTGCGGGAATTGATCTACGTCTGGTCGTGGTGGGGCGGTCTAGGAAGGTCTGGGTGCGGCAAGCTGCTTGGTGAGTTTGGCAGTCGACACGGTCGCCACTGCAGCACGCCTTCGGCGTTGTCACCTGCTCAGCGCTGTTCGATGCGGAATCCCGGTCTCCGCCGGCCACCCCGCCAACACTTCGGCCCAACTGCCGTGTGAATGCACACGCTGGTTGGCTTCAGGAGCCCGTCCACCAATTGCCCATCGGAGTCAAGCACCACGATGTCCTCGCGATGAAGCGAGGCGTGGTCCGTGCCGGTGGGCGTGACGGCTGCCAAGCGCTCGTCGATACGCATGCTCACGTTTCCCAAGGTTGCCGTGCGTGAGCTGCTTCAACACCATCTGTCGGGCGGTGAGCGCGACTTGCCGCCTCGCGTCGTCGGGATCATCGCGGCAACCCCGCTACTCAGGTCTCCTTGGCGGTCCGTCGACCGCCAAGGTAGTCCGGACCTCTCCTACGGTCACCATCGAAATCGCATGGATCGGCACGACCACGCGAGCGCGGAACGCTCCCCGCGTCACGATCAAGGAATCCTCGCCGACGCTCTCTACGCGGCCAACGCGACGCCCGGCTAGGTCGACCACCACCCAGCCGCGCTGGACATCGGCAAGACGTAGCGGTCGTGGCCGGCGCGGGCCTGCACCGACCACGACCGAGCGAGCTGCCGTGCTCAGACGCCGTAGCAGCCCGTAGGACATCCAATCACCATTCGCCCTGGAGGCCCGCGACCTCCTCGGTCGTTGCGGGCCGCTCCTCGACCGCATCCCCGGCCCGCGCGACCCAGTCCGTGTGTCCGACGGCGCGGAACACGAACAGGAGCACTACGCCGATGACAATCCAGCCGATGACGATCGGCACCGCATACCCCACGGGAGCGGCCGGGATGGTCGTCACGACGTTGTAGGCCAGAACCAGCAGCGACACAGTCGAGACGAGCGGGATGATGAAATGCAGCCAGATGTTGAACTGGTCGCGGCGCTGGCGCCAGTAGTAGAGGAAAGATGCGAAGTTCCCCGACCCGTACACGACGATAGTGACCAGGCCGATCATCAATCCATCGAGGAAGTACTGGCTATCGGTCGCTCCGCCCGCGAAGGCGACAAGAATCAGGCCGGTCACGAGCGTCACGACGTACTGGGCGAGGATGGTGTTGATGGGGGTCTTGTAGACGGGATGTGTCTTGGCGAAGAACTTGGGAAGCACCCCGCTGCGGGCCATGCTGTACCACATCCGCGAGCCCATGTTGGCGCAGGCGAGCGTGACGGCCAGGGTTGAGCTCAGGAACACCAGCATCAGCGCGATCCATCCGTCACCCCAAAGCCGCTTGGCGATGGTGATCGCGGGAAGCTCGGTAGCAGTCGGGATCTTCGCGAAGTTCGCGGTGCCCCAGCCGATCATTGTGCCGAATGTCGCGATGATCAGGAAGACACCGATCAGGATGATCGAGCCATAGATGGCGCGCGGCACGTTCTTCGTTGGGTTCTCGGTCTCTTCCGCGAGCGGAGCAGCGCCGTCCCAACCGGTGATGGCCTGCATGCCGAAGATGACGGCAAGCATTATCCCCGTCCCGAGCGCGCCTCCGGTCGCGTTTGCTGGGTTGAACGGCTGGAGGTTGAACCCGCCCGGTCCCGGCGAGAACATCGCCCAGATGGTCAGCAGAAGAACAACGAAGATCTCGATGCCGCCCAGAATGACCAGCACCTTGCCGGAGAGTTGCACACCCCGATACTGGAGCAGCATGACCAGTGTCGCGCCCAGGAAGAAGAAGGCCCACCACGGGAACCCGAACCCGAAGGCCTCCTTCAGCTGGCCGTTGATGATGGCTCCCGAGTAGATCAGCACTGGGCCGCCTGCCGTCGGGGCATAGAGGAAGAACAGCCAGGCGATGACGAATCCGATGTACGGGCCCATTGTTCGGCTGATATAGGTGTAGTAGCCGCCCGCCGACGGCATCGCCTTCGTCAGCTGCACGAGCGAGACGCCGAGGAACAGCGTGAGAACCACGGCGACGGGATAGGCAAGGGGGGCGGCGAGGCCCGCGAACCCGACCACCGCGGGCGTGAAGTACAGCGCCGCGATCGCGGGCGCGATCGTCGCGATGCTCTGCATAAGGATCGACGGCAGGCGCAGCGCACCGGCCTTGAGCTCTGTTTGTGCGACCGTCACCTGTGGCCGCGCGTAGACCTCAGTCACGTCTTCTTCTCCTCCAGAGTGGGCGTCCTCAGATCTTCGAGAGTGCTCCGGCCAGCGTCTGGCCCCCGTCGACCGGAATGACCGCGCCAGTCACGAACGTGGCGTCGGCCTCGGTGAAGTGCGCGATCCATGCCCCCAGTTCGTCCGCCGAGCCAATCCGCCCGAGCGGAACCTCGGCGGCCATGCGCCGGTACGCCCCCTCGATGTCGTCGCCGGCCCACGTGAGATGGATAGGGGTGTCCACGGGCCCGGGAGCGACGCAGTTGACCCGGATGCGGCGGGGGGCGAGTTCCGCCGCAAGCGACCGGGTGAGGTACTCGAGTGCCGCCTTGGTCAGCCCGTACACCGACTGGGTCGGGATGGACAGCGATCCAGAGGACGACGAGATGTTCACGATCGACGCGTTGTCGGACTTCTCGACCCAGGGCAGCGCGGCCTGAATGAGGAAGTAGGGAGCCCGGACATTGACCGCCGTATGCTCATCGAACGTGGCTTGGGTCACCTTCTCGAACGGTCCATGGCGGATCGCTGCGGCGCAGTTGACGATGATGTCGAGTCGGCCGAATCGGTCAGTGACCACAGCCACGATCCGCGCTGGAGCCGCAGGGTCGGCAAGGTCCGCCTCGACAGCGAGGCCGGTCCCCCCCAACCTCTCAATCTCTTCGACAGTTTCGGCCAGCTTCGACGCCCGGCGACCGACCACGGCGACGCCCGCGCCCTTCTTCGCAAGTTGTCGCGCCACGGCAGCCCCGATGCCACTGCCGCCGCCGGTCACGATTGCTACCATCTTCGGCTCCGCCATCCGCTCCTCCTTGCCCGTGTGGTTCTCGCCGGCTCAGACGTTCTGTCGGCTAGAAGACCGCGATCGGATTCCACGGCGAGCCTGTGCCGCCAGGCAGACGCAGTGGCAACCCCACGACCATGAACTCGAACCGGCCCTCCTCCTCGCACGCCCGCGCCACCTCCTCAAGCTGCAGGCTGTCGGAAGCGAACATGCCCATCGCCGCGACCTGCAGCGGGTGAATCGGGTACAGCATTCCCTCGACATTGCTGGGCACCGTCTCGCCATCGCCGTCCGGCAGGAACGCGGCGATGCGGCGCTCGTGCATCCAGGGGATCGTGTCGACGTGGAGTCCGGCCTTGCCCTGCCCTGTCGGCGGGTAGTCGTTGCTCCATGCCCCGAGCTCCAGCCGGCGCCGATGGTGGCCCGTGCGGAACACGAGGATGTCGCCCTCGCCGAGCCGAACGCCCTCAGCCTGCTCGACCGCCTCAAGCTCCGCCCGGGTCACGGCCTCCCCCGGCTCGAGCCACGGAACGCGCCGGAAGCGGGGAATATCCAGCAGCACACCGCGCCCGACCAGGCCGTCCTTGTACGCCGTGACGTCGAGGGCCATGGCGCCCTTGCTGTCCAGCACCTCCGACGCTGGCCGCCCGTTGTAGGTCCGCCCTCGGTAGGCGATATGGCAGAGGGCGTCCATGTGTGTGTGGCAGTCGCCGTGGAACGCCATGCCAAGGAAGTCGGTGGCGAAGGTCAACCCGGACGAGCCGATGTCGTGGTCGTGGCCCTGAACCACGTAGTGGATCGCCGGGCTGGGATTGTCCGGTCCGGCGACCTTGTTGATGGGGATGGCCATGGTCACGTGGCGGCCCGAGCGAACGAGCGCGGCCGCCGCCCGCACCCTGTCGGGTGTGAGGTAGTTGAGGGTCCCGAGATCGTCGTCTGGACCCCAGCGTCCCCAGTTCTTGACCGACTCGAAGATCTCGTCGAACGTCTGGAGCGAGACGCGAGCAGGTGTTGTCAGCGGGCGCACCGTGGCTCCAATCCCTGCGTTCATTGAGTCGCCACCGCCCCGGCGCGGGTGACACGGTCACGAAACGAATCGATCGCGCCACCGTCCGTCAGTGTTCCGATCTCGAGGTCGTATGAGCGCGCCTCGCCGGGCTCGAGCCACAGGAGCTCGCCACGCTCTCGAGCGTCCCACCGACCGGCGTCCCGGTTGGTGGCTGGTTCCAAGCCGACCGCGTAGGTGTCCTCGCCCATCATTCGCCACATCGTGTGGTGTGGCAGCTGGTCGATCCGGAAGACTTGGTACGCGCCGAGGCCCAGCCGGCGGTTGACCACGGCCACGGGGACCCTCCCATCCGGCTCTGCCACGAGCTCGTGCTCGAAGCAGGCCTCGGTGAGCCCCTCGATGGGAGCGCTCAGGGTCCGGTACCCCTCGACCGGAACGCCGTAGTCGGTCGTCGTGCGCGACGACGGGACGAGGAGCTCGGACCCTTCGTCGACCACGGGGAAACCCACGTTGCAGTGGTAGAGGAACATGTGCGGCGTCGAGTGGTGACCGACGTTCACGACCTCATCGTGGATCGCGAAGCGGGACTCCCCGACGCGCGCCTCGATGCGCCGCCGCAGAAGCAGGTGCTCGGCGAAGACCGCCGACTGCAGGACCTCTCCCTCGGCCCACAGCACGCACTCGTCGCCGTCCCAGCGCTCCCCGTACCCGATGAGGCGCCCAGGCAGACCACCCGCCCTCCCGTGCAGCCCGTAGGCTTGGGTCTTCGAGATGTGCGTCTGGTGGAACTGCTCCGCGCTGTCTTCGCCGCCGAGCCCCAGGTGGTCGAGCCCGACCGTGACCACCATCCCGCCGCCCCAGGCGCGGAACCAGCCCAGCCCCTCTGGCTCGTAGTACCAGGGGCCGACGATGCCGGCGTTGGACTGCCAATTGAGAGGGCGCCCGAGGTACTCGCAGCGGCCCACGTCGAAGCAGCGGTCGACGACCACATCGAACGCAAACCCAGTGCCCGTGCGGAACTCGAGGAGCCGGACTCCGCGGCCGAGCCCGTCCTCGAGCACGACCTGGCGCACGCCCGCCACCTGCTCCAGCCGGCCGACACGCCGCATCAACTCCGTGCGGGTGTAGGCAGCACCATAGAGATCAGGCACGGTTCCTCCTCTGCTCGTAGGCATGCGTGCGGGCCGACGCTCCACGCCACCCACCGCCCCTGCCTCGCATCACCGCACCCCTTGCGGCACCAGCGGGGCGTCAAGTTGCCCCGGCACCGGCAGCCCAACGGAGTACGCGCCGTCCACAACCATCAGCGCTCCCGACATGAACGAGGCATCGTCGGAGCACATGAACAGAATCGGTCTGGCCATCTCGACGGGTTCGGCGAACCGACCGAGCGGGGTGCGGTCGAGGAACACCCTCGACTGCACGGGGTCGTTCATGACAAACCAGGCGAGACGCGTGTTGATGATGCCGGGAGCGATCGCGTTGACCCGGATCCCGTACTTGCCCAGCTCCATCGCCGCGGTGTGCATCACCGCCACCTGGCCGGACTTCGATGTGTTGTAGAACACGCCCTCCTGTTCGGGCTGGTACGCGTTCGTGGACGACACGACCACGATCGAGCCACCGTGACCCTCGCGCACCATCTCCCGTGCGGATTCCTGCACGCACAGCCACGTGCCCTTGAGGTCAATCCCGATCTGCTGGTCCCACGACTCGTCCGTCCCCTCGAGGAACGGCACGAAATCGGCGATACCGGCGTTGGCCACCATCGCGTCGTGGCGTCCGAACTCTTCGGCGCAGACCCTGATCGCCGCCTGCACGTCGACACGCTTCGAGACGTCACCCACGGCAATGACGCAGCGCCCTCCGGCCGATCGGATATCCTCCGCGGCCTCGTCGAGGACGTCGGCGTGCCAGCCCATCAGCACCACGCCGGCACCCTCGTGCGCGAAGGCCTCTGCCGTGGCTCGCCCGATCCCACGCCCGGCGCCCGTGACCACGATCCCCTTGCCCGCAAACCGCTGCTCCATCCGCCAGTCCTCCGCCTACGCTGTCGCCAGCCCGTGGTGCCCTGGCCCGCGTGGCACGACCGGCCAGATGTCCACGACGACGTCGTCTTGGATCACGTGGTAGGCGTCGTACCAGTTCACGGTCGCCGGCGAGTACCCCGGGATGAGGGCAACGCTGTCGCCCACCCGGAGGCGTGTGTCGCGCGTCGCATCGAAGATGCCGTGCTCCTCGTCGAAGCGGAACACCGGCAGGTCGTGCCCGCGAATCGTGCACAGGGCCGGCGCCCCCATCGACTTGTTGCCCGCGTCCACGATGAGCCGGTCTCGCGTGCGGCTGATGACGCGCGCTTGCACGGTGAGGGCGTGCTCGAAATCCGGCGCCATTTGGCCGTGGAAGTTGTCGATGACGACGTAGGTGCCGGCCTGGATCTCGGTCACGCCGGGGAACTGGGCCGTCAGCTCCCAGGTCCCGGTTCCGCCGGCCGACACGATCGGGCACGGCAGGCCGTTCGAGCGCAGGAGATCCGCGACCGAAATGAGATGCGTCATTGCCGCCCGCTCGCGTTCCGCCCGCAGGTCGGGCTCCGGCGTAAGCGAGCAGTGCCCTTCGTAGCCGGTCACCCCCTCGAGCCGCAGACCGGGTAGCTCTGCGACCTCCCGGGCGAGCGACAGCGCCTCGCCGGGCGTGTCGACGCCGCAGCGGTCCATTCCCGTGTCGACTTCGATCATCGCCCCGAGGATGGAGCCGGCCGAGGTGGCGGCGTCCGACAGGCTCTTGGCGTTCTCCCGGTCGTCCACGGCGACCAGGACGCGGCGCTCTCGCGCCAGCTCGACGAGCACCCGGATCTTCCCGGCGCCGGCCACCTCGTTCACGATGAAGAGGTCGTCGATGCCCG
>JAJYJR010000240.1 GCA_021789355.1 Chloroflexota bacterium
GGGGAGGCGAGCGGGGTACAGCCACCCGCCTCGCGCTCCGCTCGGGTTCTACGCCCGGCTGCCCTTGGTGCGACCTCCGGCAGCCCATCCATTCTATCCCCCGCCCGCGGGCTGTAAACCCCCCGCCCGGATCCGAAACTACCCATTGACAGACTGCTCCGGAGGGATTATGGTTAGCTCACCAGCAAGAGGAGAACGGGGATGGATCAGCACCACCGCCACACCGCAGCCCCAGTGACCGTTACCGTGCAGGCCGACGATCCGCTGGTGGTCAACGGCTTCCGCGAGGTCGGCCAGCGGGTGCGAGTCTGCAGCCGCTGCTGGCAGATGCTGGCCGTGACGAGCCACCGCACGACGGCCCGAACGTCCTTCCTCCACGTACAGGATGTAACTGCGAGCGTCCTCCCCCGCCCGGATGTGAAACTTACCCATTGACAGACCCGCGGCAGGGGGCTAGGCTAGCCTCACCAGCACAGGGGAGACACCCGATGATCCAGACCGCCGAGCGCGCCGTCCAGATCCGGCGAGCCCTCCGGCGCCAGTACCAGCAGGGGGCCGTGAACGAGGGGCTGTCGCTGGGGCCGGACGCGACGCGCGAGGCAGTCGTCGAGTGCATCCAGAGCCTCCCGGCCGACAGCAACGCGTGGAAGCTTCGCCCCTGCTACGGGAACCGCCCAGCCGTCATCTGCGAGGCGTGTGGTAAGCGGAAGGAGGAGCCGACCGATGGCCGTGCATCGTGACCTGACCCACGTCGAGCAGGTGGACGCGGCGGCCGAGGAGATCGCCACCGTCGTCCGGACGTACAACCTCGACTCGGATACTCGCGAGAGGCTGAACGCGGCCCTGCTGGTCATCGAGCGAGTGCTGGACGCGAACCTACCCTACGACTACGAGGGGCAGGCCATGCACCGCCTCCAGCAGATCATCCGCGAGGCACACCGATGAACGCCACCGGTGAGCTACTGACCCTCGGTGAGATCTGCCAGCGCGACCGCAACGCCATCGAGGACGTGCGCGAGCGACTGCTGGCGGAGTACCCCGGCGCGCTGGGCATCCTCCGCGAGTACGACTTCGTGATCTGCCCCCGGGCGGACTACCGCCCGTACGAGCGCCAGAGCCGCGAGGCCGCCGTCCACGAGGAGCGGCGGCAGGCGGCGCGCAAGGCTGCGGAGCAGGCCGCGGCAATCCCCTACGGCGGAGGGATCGGCCAGTGTCAGATCGGCGTCATCGACGCGACCGGCTTCGGCCATCACCGCTGTAACGGGAAGGCGCGCTACGTGCGGCGCATCGAGCGTGACTCCGCGGGGGACGGCCGGATCGCGGTGTGTGCCGTCCACCGCACGGACCCCAAGTACGGCCGCTCGTTCCGCTACGTGACGCACTCCAACTCGTGGCAGGCGAGGTACGGCGACCGCGCCGCGGTCGAGGCCGTGGAACCGGAGTACCAGCCGTGAGCGCCGAGGCGAGGTGGAACGCCCTGCTGGCCGACATCGAGGCGGCTCGCCGTCGCCACGACCAGTCGGCGGCAGCCTATGCCGCAGGAGAGCGTCGGTACTGGTATTTCGTCAGCGAGACATTCTGCCCGGCCTGCATGCGGACTACGACGCTGCGCGAGCGGGTCTACGGCGAGCGCCCGGAGCGATGGGAGGATCGTCATGAGCGGGACAACGAGAGCTACGACTACTGCGATGTCCTCTGAGGCCGGAAGCGCCGTTCAGGAGCCGCGGTCGGATGCCGCGAGTGGTATCCAGCACCTCAGCACCGAGACGTCGCTCTACGTCGTCTCCGAGGACCGCTACGTCGTCATGCTGGCGGCCAGCTACCCGGCCACGGGGTCCGACTCGGGCAACCCGGAGTTCGGCATGGCAGACGCGCGTGAGGCAGCCTACTGGGCGCTCCAGCTCACCCGCGACGCTGGCAGCGACGGAACGCACTGGTACGTGCTCGACCGGCAGACCGGCGAGGTCCACGACTACGAGCAGAGCGACCTTGCGAGGGGCGACGAGCGATGAACCGAGACGACCCGTCCGGCAGGGAGCATGTCGTGAGCGAGCGGCAGGCACGCGACGACGCCATCGTCCGGGCCGAGATACACGCGGCCGACTGGCTGGTGTTCGCGAGGCTGGCGGTGCAGGTGCTCGCCTGCGAGCGGGAGGAGTTCACCACCGACGACGTGTGGCGGCTGCTGCACGAGCACGGCGTCCCCGACCCCGCGGAGCACCGCGCCATGTCGGGAGCGGTCGGGCGGGCGAGCCGGGGCGGCATGATTGAGTGGGCGCCGGAGACGCGCACCACCGAGCGTCCGGCGACGCACAACCACATGCGCCCGCAGCGCGTGTGGCGAAGCCTGATCGTCGGCCGCAAGCCGCCCGAGTGGCCGACCCCGGCCCGGCGCGTGCGCTGCCCCACGTGCGGCGCCGACCTGAGCCGGGTGGAGGTGACCGTCAGCCCGCGCTGGGTCCACGGCACCTGCCTGACGCACGGGCGGCTGCTGGTGAGGGTCGACCCGTGAACGACTACCTTGCCGCCTGCCTCGCCCTGCCGCGCGCGCACGGCCTGCTCGGACGCGGGTTCGCCAGCTCGTCGTGGGACACGCTGCCGCCGATGCGGTGGAGCAAGGGGGATCGCGTCGACTACCGCTGGGACCTGATCCGGCGCTACGCGTTCGCCATCCCCACCGACGAGGCCGTGGCCGCGGTGGCCGCCCTCTCGCCGCTCGTCGAGATCGGCGCGGGACGCGGCTACTGGGCGCACCTGCTCCGCGAGGCAGGGGCCGACGTGCTGGCGTTCGACACCTACCCCCCGCGCTACGCCGACTCCGGCTGGTGGCGTCCCGGCGACGGGGAGCCGTGGACCCGGATCCTGCGGGGCGGCCCGGAACGCGCCGGTCGCTACCCCGACCGGACGCTGTTCCTGTGCTGGCCGCCGTACGCCTCCGGCATGGCCGCGCGAGCCCTGCGGGCCTACGACCGGGCCGGGGGCCGACGCCTCGCGTACGTCGGGGAAGACGCCGGCGGCTGCACCGGGGACCGGGCGTTCCACGCGGCGCTGGAGCGGGACTGGCGGGCCGAGCGCGACGTCGACCTGCCGCGGTGGAGCGGCGTCCACGACCACCTGACGATCTACCGGAGGCAGCCATGAACCCGGAGCCGATCGAGCGCGCGTGCGGCGTGTGTGGACGGGCCGCCGACCGGCAGCATCCGTGTCGCTTCGAGGTCGGGTGTTCCTGCTGGCGCGTGCAGCCCTGCGACGGCACGGGACGGAAGGGCCGCCGGTTGCCGTTCCGCGTGGCAATCAGCAAGGGCCGTCCGTGAGCAGCGGCGATCCGATCCCCTACGCCGAGGCGCTGCCCGTAGCGGAGCAGCTGCGGGACCTGCTGGCCCCCGACTGCGAGCGGGTCGTGATCGCGGGCAGCCTGCGGCGGCGGAAGGCGCTCGTGTCCGACATCGAGCTGGTGGCCGAGGCGCGCTACCGCGAGGAGGCCAGCGGCCTGTGGGGCGACGCGGTACGGGTGGACGTGCTCGCCGAGCGGGTGGACGTACTGCGGGAGAGCGGGGTCCTCTCCGCTCGCCCGGTGATGCTCCACCGCGCCGACGGCTCCGAGGAGCTGCAGACGCGCGACGGCCCGGCCTACAAGGCGCTCACCTTCCGGGGGCTGCCGGTCGACCTGTTCGTCGTGGACCCGAGCCGCAGCGACTTCGGCGTGATCCTCACCATCCGCACCGGCCCGGCCGAC
Organism: Chloroflexota bacterium; assembly: GCA_021789355.1. The sequence goes on from JAJYJR010000240.1 coordinate 3,737, forward strand.
TTCTCGCGTGAGCTGGTGACGCGCTGCCGGGCGTGGGGGCGGCGGGTGCAGGGCGGGCGGCTGTATGCCCACGGGCAGTACGTCCCCTGCCCCGACGAGCGGACGTTCCTCGCGGCGGTCGGGATGCCGTGGCTGGAGCCGGAGGAGCGCGCCCCGGAGCGCGTGAAGCTGATGATGGCGGGCTCGCCGTGACGGCACCTTACCCATTGACAGACTCGCGCGAATGGGGTACTCTGGCCTCACCAGCAAGGGAGAACGCGAGATGCACTGGGTCCTCACCCCCGAGCAGGCGGCCGAGTACGTCGCCCGCGGGTTCGTCCACCGCCGTCAGGCCTGCTTCGACTGGTCGGCGACGTTCCGCCGCATCGGCGGCGGCTCCTGCACCGTCCGGCCCTACCGCGACGGGCAGCTGCTCGTGCAGGCGACCGGCACCCGCCGCGCCATCGAGTACGTCGAGGACACGATCCGGTCGCTGGAGGCCGCGCGGTGAACGCGATCAGCACGACCCCGTGGGCGCGGGGGCTGGTCTCGCCCGATGAGCTGGCAACGATCCGCGCCGAGGCGGCGGCGGTGCGGGCGCACGTGAACCTCTCGGCGCGGTCCCCGCGCGGGCCGCTCCACGCCGAGGTCTGGACGCTGGGGCCGAATGCCGCCCGGGTCGACCTGCTACGGGACGACGGGCCGAGCGCCTACGTCCTTGCGCAGGTGCGGCAGGTGCTGGACCCGACCCCCGCCCCGCAGACCTGCCCCGAGTGCGGGGACCCGCTGGCGGACGGGCAGGCTATCTGCGCGGAGTGTTGTGACCACGCGCAGGTCGAGACGCGCGATGAGGCGGACGGGCGCGAGGGCGGGCGACCGCACGAGTGGGTGAGCCGCTGCGAGGACTGCGGGTCGGTCGTGGAGTTCGACGGGGAAGGATGGAGGGCATCGTGATTGGCATCGCCGACATCGAGGCACGGCACGATTGGGCGTGGACGGATGAGACCTGGACCTGTTGGGCTGGCACACAAGAGAAACGTTGTCCGGCAGATGGCCATCTCTGGCCCTGCGATACCCGGCAGGTGCTCGACGCCCTCCGCGCCGCTGAGCCTCCCGCAGGAACTCGGCTCGTCCTGGTATCGGAGGATGCGGCGACCCTGTTCTTCGGGCGCAATGGACTCGGAGACCTGCTGACTTTCGAGTGGGGCGAGCCAGACGAGCACGGCTGGTACGCGCCGACGATCACGCAGCACCCTGACGACAACCCGATCCGTGCCGCCGAGGCGCGCGAGGCACGTCTGCGGGCGGCGGCGAACCACATCGCCGCAAGGTTAGACACCTTCTGCGACTGGTGCGGAGGCTCTCGCCTCGTCCCAGTCCGCACTGAGCCGCCGTTCGATGGCACCTATCCCGACACGGAGCCATGCCTCGACTCCATCCATGCCGCCGCCGATCAAGTGCGCGCCCTCGCCGAGCCGGAGGCCGAGCGTGACGACCCCGATACGACGATGCCCTGCGTCGAGGACGGCACGCACAGCGACGACCTCGCGCACCAGTACGAGTACGAGCACCACGTCGGGCGCCACGCGCCGAAGGCGAAGCCGTGACCCGCTCAGCATTCGCCGTCGTGCGGGACGAGCTGTTCCGCCGCCATGCCAACGCCGAGGGAGACGCGCGCGACTATAGCCGGACCGAGCACGTCCGCTCGCGCGCACGGCTTCGGGCGAGCGTGCTGGCCGAGGTGCTGGCGCTGATGGCTGAGACGGAGCGGGAGACACCGGACGAGCTAGCGCAACTCCGAGCCGAGGTCGAGCACCTGCCGTATGTTCGCGAGGAGCTGCGGTACGGCCGGATCGAGCGGGTGGACCGCGGGCAGGTGCTGGCGCTGTTCGAAGATACCCATTGACATTCTCGTGATGATCTGGCAGACTGGCCCCACCAGCAAGGGGAGAACGCACATGAGCCAGCGAACCTACACCGTCACCGTACCGGCCACCCTCACCCTCAAGGTGCAGGTGGACGAGGATGGCGCGGCCAAGGTCGTCGACGGCGCGTATCAGATGGCGGCCGACGACGTGGACATCAAGGCGCGGGTCGAGCGCGACTGGCGCGACTGGACCTCACTCGACAGTACCGAGGCCACCGATGCGCTGTGGTACGCGCTGATGGACGCGGCGCGCGGAGTGCGCGAGGGAGGGCTGGAGCTGTGAGCCGCCGGGCGTCCTACAGCCGCCGCGAGCACGAGGTTCACGAGCGCATCCGACGTCCCCCGGGGCCAGAGGTCATGCCGCTGCTCGCACCGGGCCAGCGGGTACGGCATCGAACCCATCCGGAGTTGACGGGCTACGTGAAACACTACGAATACCACGAGTCGGGCAAGCTGAGCCCGATCCCCTACTGCATCGGCTGGGACGACAGCCATGCTGCCGCGCAAGCGCTGGGGTGGTTCTTCGTCTACGCCGGAGATGAGAGCGTGGAGGCGATGCCATGACCCGGCGGCCGGACCCCCGCTGCGCCGACTGCGGCCACCGCCGCAGCGAGCACCGGCCGAGCCCGTACCCCGACCGGCACCCGTGGTGCATCGCGGAGACCGGGACCGGCGAGCCGTGCCCCTGCGAGCGCTTCGTGCTGCCGGACGACGAGGCCGCGTCGTGGCTGGCGGGGAGGCTGGCGCGATGGGCGAGTCGCTGACCGGCTACGCGGGCGCCGACTGGTCGCGCCGCCGCGTCGTCGCGGTGATGGGGGACGCGGCCGACCGCTGCGCCGAGCTGGCGTCCCTGCTGGCCGCGGCGGAGCTGGGCGGCGACTCCGACCTGCTGCGGCAGCAGGCGCAGTCGGTGCGCGCGATGCGGTGGGCGGAGGGCGTGTTCCGCGCGTGGGCGCGGGGCGACGCCGCGGTGCTGCTGCAGCTCGGCTCGGACGACCTGACGCACGCGAGGGCCATCCTCGACGCGGCCGAGGGGGCGATGCCGTGACCTGCGCCTGCGGCCACGAGGCCGACGTCCACGACGGGCGCTGCTACGGGCCGTACTGCCAGTGCGAGGGCTTCCGCGAGGTGGTGCTCGACCCGGAGCTGGGCCACGGGTCGAGCGACGGGGAGGCCGACTACTACGAGCAGGTGGAGGCGTTCGCGGCCGCCACCGGGGCGCGGGTGCTCGGCGACCTGTTCCCGGCTCCGAGGAAGGCGAAGGACGAGTCCGCCCTGCCGATGGCCGTGGTCTACCCCAGCCGCAGCGGCAGGCCGTGGGCGCACGTCGTCACCGTCGTGGACGACCCCGCCCGGCCGTACCTCACCTGCGGGTGCCGCGGGTTCGCCATGCGGGGGACGTGCTGGGCCGTGGCGCGCGTCGAGGCCCTGACCGGAGTAGCAGCGAGGAAGGAGACGCGATGACGCCGGGGACCGTACTGGTGGTGCTGCCGGGCGGCGAGGTCGCACCGCTGGCGGAGGTGGTGCGGCGGCTGGAGGCGCTGCCGCTCGACGCGCTGGACCCGGTGCCGGAGGACGCCGACGAGGCGGCCTACCGGGTCGCCGTGGGGGCGCGCGTCCGGGCGGTGCGGGTGGGCCGCGGGCTGACGCAGGCCCAGCTCGCCGCGCCGGGGCGGACCAAGGCGTTCGTCTCGGCCATCGAGACGGGGCTGTCGTTCCCCAGCCTGCCGACCCTGCGGACGTTCGCCCGGCGGCTGAACGTGCCGATGGGCGTGCTGGCCGGAGACGGGCCGGAGGCCGGCGATGGACCCGACTGAGGTGCCCCCGTTCCCGCTGACGGTGGACGACTTCGTCTACGAGGCGCAGGTGGCGCGCGTCTCGCGCCTCTCGCTGCTGCGGGAGGACCACGGCATCTTCACGCTGGCGCTCGCGTTCGAGGGCGCGGGCTGGGGCCAGTCGCTCGGTCTGCCCGAGCTGGACGAGTGGGACCCGGTGCAGCAGCGGCGCGTGGGGACCGCCTACGGGCTGTCCTACGTCATGGCGGTCGTGGAGCGGCTGGGCTCGCCCGAGGAGGCGAGGGGCCGCCGGGTCGTGGTGCTGCGGGCGAAGCCGTACGGCGACATCGTGGGGTTCGCCACGCTCGCGGACGACGGGCGGCTGGGGGAGCCGTTCCTGCCCCGCGCGCTGTTCCGGAAGTACTACCCGGAGCTGGCGAAGTGAGCGCGACGCTGGCTCGGGCGCAGCTGGAAGTCCCCGTCGACGTGCGGGTGGTGCGGCGCCCGACCCGGGTGCGCTGCCCGGCCTGCCGTCGTCGGCGCGTCCTGTACGCCGTCCACGTCGGGGTGTCCCACACGGACGGGTCATGGCCGGCGCTGGAGAACGCCGTCACCGAGGCGCGCTGCGCCTCCTGCTGGGGGATGCGGTGACGCGCAGTTACTCATTGACGCAGCCGGTCGGTCTGGCTAGAATGGACCGATCAGCGAGGGAGCGACCATGACCATTGAGCGACTGCGGGAACTGTGGGATGACGACATCTCCGGCCCGTGGAGATCCGAGGCCCTAGCCGAAGACGAACCGCCGCCGTTGCCGATCTGGCTGGAGAACGATGCTGGCGACCTGTGGCAAGTATCCGTAGCAGACGCGGCGATGGTGCTGAGTGCCCTTCCGGCACTGGTCGCCGTGGCGGAGGCGGCGTCCGAGGAACTGCGGCGCCTGCCGCCGGACTACATGCCTCGCCTTCGCGAGGCCCTCGCCGCGCTGGAGAAGCTGCCGTGACTAACCCGAGGACGTGGGGAAGCGGGGCGGGTCATGCCGCCGGAAAGCCCGTCCTGTCCCTCGACGAGGTACTGGCGAGGCGCGCCCGCGTGCT